>JAUXJK010000153.1 GCA_030624785.1 Actinomycetes bacterium | reverse complement strand
TGCTTGCGTAGCTCTTCTATCCGTATCGCCTCTACTTGGGCCTCATTGGCGGTACGGGTGACCTCGCCCCAATCGTGGATCAGGCCTGCTGCGATCTTTACTGGCACTATGAGCGCCTTGAACGCTGTCCCGATCTTGTCGAGCGTGCCAAGTACAATCTCGCCCAGGGGGAGAACGCCATTGATCGCCGTGCCGATATTCTGGAGTCCGGTCGCGAAGTTCTTGAGCGACTCGACAGAGCCCTCAACGGATGCCTTCAGGTTGTGGAGTAGCTTGATGAAGGCTTCGTTCTTGGTAATCGCAAACCCGATCTCCTCTTGCTCGTCGCCGATGGCATTGCCGAGCTGGTCCATCGCGCCTGCGAATGTCTCGGTGGCCTTGAGCGCACGGCCGCCGAACACCTTGGCGATATTCTCGGTGAGTGAGTTGAGACGCTCGGTTGATCCGACCGCGCCTGTGACCTCGATCCCGTAGCGAGTCAGCGCATTGGTCGAGCTGCCGAGGGTCTTGGAGACGAGGTCGGCGGCAGCGACGAGGTCGAAGCCCTTGGCCTCGGCGAGATCGAGGGTCGCCTTCGTCGCCGCCTTGATCGCATCCTCTTCGCGGACGAACGACGCGATCATCGCCTGTGCGCGGATGATCGTCTCATCGCCGAAGCGGCTGAGTTGTTGCAACGCGGCGGCATCTGCCGCGAGCGCCTTGGCAACCTTGGTGGCCTCATCACCTAGCGGGGCGAGTGCGCCCTCGAGCGCATTGAAGGCAAGCTCCTGCTCGGCCGCGAGGTCGATCGCAGCCTTGATCGCGCGACCCACCCCGCGCATGGCGAGCACCACGCCACCGAGCGCGGCGACCTGCGCGAGCGCACTGGTCTTGATCGTCTGCGTGAGGCGCTGAAAGCGCGTCTGCGTAGACTCGATTGCCTTCTTTGCGCCCTTGGCGTCACCCTCGAGCCGGATCTTGGCTCTGAGATCGCTTCTACCCACGCGCTCTCCCCGCTAGTTGTATTCGATACTGAACTCGGTTCCTGCCGTTGTGGACGTAGCCTTCGCGCCCGAAAGCTCGACCACTGCAGCCGCTCCGGTGCGGTTGTACTTGATGCCCTTCGGCTGGAGGTTGTTGACGGTGACGAGCGCCGCGTTGATCGTGCCGGTCGTCGTGCGCGCCACGCCGAGCTGGAGGCTCAGGTCGACCGTCGGGGCCGAGGTGTCGACAAGCGCGTCGTGCTCGGCCGCCGAGTCGGATGCGTTGAGATAGATCCGACCGTCGACTGTGATAACGCGATCCTTCTGTGACTGGCGAATGCCGGTAGTCGCGACGTTGGAATCTCCGAACTCTTCGATCGCGTTCGCGATCGTGATCGTCAGATCCTCAAAGCCGCGCACCTGCCCAAAGGCCGTGAAGGCAACATTCTCGACCGTCGGCGCTGCGAGGCTCGACTGCGTGCCCCATGTGAAAGTCGGGAAGGTCACGCCGTCAGCGAATGTGTTGACCGAGCCCACCTTCAAATTCGCCGTGATCAACGCGTTGCCGCCCGGTGCGAATGCGATCACAGCACTATCGACAAGGCAATCCATCAGCACGAACGACAGGTCGGCAACCCAGAGCTTGATCGTCGAGTATTCCGCCGTCGCGCGTGGCGTGTAGATGTAGTCCGGTGTCGCCGCGCCCGTCGCACCCACGAGTCCCGCCGTGCCCCACAGGTCGTCGATCCCCGCGTCTGGCTTCGCCTCATCCGCAGCGGGCGTCGAAGATGCGCCGTTTCCCTTGAGTGGGAATGTAATCGCGAGCCCCTCGACGACTTCACGGATAAATTCGTCGGCCTGCTGCGTGAACGATGAGGCGACCTGCGCCGCCTCTCTCACAATTACCGAATGATTGGGGAGCGTGATGCCCGTCTCGCCATCGCCGCTGTTCTTGTCGCCGAGGATGATCCCGTCAGCGACGACCAGCGCGCCCGACAGGCCCGCGATCGTACTATTGACGGTTCCAAACGCCGACTGGTCGCCGATTGCAAGCGCAACGCCTTCAAAGGTTTCGTCTGCCATATCGTTCTCCTACGCCAAGCCGACCACAATCGGCGCGGCAAATTCAAAGGTGAGGACGTTCCCCTCGCGGGTTCCGTCGGAAATCTTCGGTGTGGTGCCCGGCTCGAAGTCGCCGGGGGGGCGGCCCCGGGGCCAACCCAGCGTCCACCGGGCGTCGTCGAGCAGGGTATTCGCGACGGTGGACATGGTTTCGTGGAGGAATGTCTCCTCGTTTGCGGCGCTCGATGCGTAGTGGTGGATCGGGATCAGTACGTTCGCGCGTGCGTAGCTTGCGCTCCCGCGATGGTGCCTGGTCGCGGGAGTGATGCGGACTTGATACACAGCATCGCCGGGCGGAATCTTGAATCCCCTGCCGTAGTTGCTCGCCGCTTGCACGACTGCCGTCGGAGCCGCCGCGTTGACGAGGCTCATCAAGTGTTTTACCCGCGTGTATAGACCTTCGAGGTCCGTGACTGCCATCGGCTCCCCGCTACGCCGCGTCCATTAGGACCGTTGCGGTGACTTCAAAGGTGATGACGTTCCCCTCTCTATTGCCTTCGGAGACTTCGGGCTCGGTGCCATCCTCGAGGTCGAACACGCCCGATTGCACCGGCCATTTAGATCGAGCGAGCAGCTCGTCGGCCACGTAACTCATCGTCTGGTGCAGGAACGCCTCTTCGTTGACGATGTTTGACACGTAATGGTGAATCGCGACGGATACCTCGGCGCGCGGGTAGTCGACCGTTCCGCGGTGGTAGTCCTCGGCGGGTGATAGCTGGATCTGGTAGACGGCGTTCCCTGACGGGACACGAAAGTCGAGTCCGTAGTTCGTGGGCGCCTGCAACACGTCGGCTGTCGTCTGGGCGGTATCCACCAGCCCCATCATCACCTTCACGGCCGCGTAGAGATCCTCGAACGGAGTGGGCACTAGAAAAGCTCCTCCGTCGAGACGTCCAGCGTGCCGTATATCTTGCTGTCGTCGGGGTTGCTGGTGGTGATGCCCGCTTCTGCGGTGATATCGTCCACCGAATCGCCGAGATCCTCGTCGCCGAAGATCAGGTCGCGGATCGCCTCGATGCGCAGGTCCATCACCTCCCGCGTCGTGTCCAGCATGGCGAGCGAGATCCGCCCCGCAACGCGGCGTCGCTGCTGCTTGAAGTCGAGCCGCTCGGGGTCTTCCTCGCCGAACAGGATGATCGCCACGGGGAATTGATCTTTCGGCAGCACATCGAACGCCTGCGGGTCGGCCTTGAGCGTTACCGTGTCGCCCGCGTCGGTGAAGGCCGTTGTGACGTGTGCTGCAACGGCCGTGCGGATGGAATCGAGCCGGCTCACAGCTTCGCCTCGCGCTTCCAGTGCTTGATGATGATGTCGTCGATCCGAGGCTCGATGGCATCAAGCGCGGGAGCCATGAAGGGCCGCTCGGGATAGTTGCCGAGACCGAACTCGTGGACCGGGCCGTAGTCGAGATCCGTTCCAACCTCGATGGCAAAGGGCAGCGGCTTGCGGTCGACCTTGATCGAGCCGACCAGGCCCGAGCCACCGCGTCGTGACGTGAGCTTGTGCGGTAGCGGCGGTAGCTGCTTGCCCTTGCCTCGTCCGCCGCCTGTGATCTGGATCTTTGCCGCATTGGCCTGGATCAAGCCCGCTGCTTCAAGCAGGCCCTCGCGAATGATCCGCGTGTTAACGGCGGGATTCATTTTCTTCAGCCGCTGCCGAAGCTCTTTGTTGCCGAGCAGGTGAACGCGAATCGCGACGGGCATCACGCCACCATGCGCCGGTACGGCGCCATCGTCGGGACCGTCTCGCGCGTCCAGATATCCTTGTCGTAGGTGCCTGTTGCGCCCGGATCGACGCCCTTCCCGCTCAATCCACGCCAAGCCTTGCCGCTCTGCACCGTCTCGAAGTATTTCAGGACCACGAGATCGGTTGCAGCGGTGACAAGCGAGTCGGGCACGGCCGCATAGCCGTGGACATAGGTGAGCTTCACGATGCGCCGGCCCCGCGCCCAGGCTCGCAAGTAGTCGCCGGAGATCCGCACGATCTGGCCGCGTGCAAGATCCTCCTCGTTCAGCTCGAAGTCGGTGTCTTCGACCAGCGCGACGGCGTTCTCGGTGAGTGCAGACACGCTGATAATCGGGTAATGCCGCGTCTGAACGACCACATCGCCATCTGAGTCGAGCTTTTCGTCGGTCGCGGTGGTCTGCACGATCGGCCGGTCCATGTAGTCCTGCATCCGCTTCGACACGCCTGCGATCATCGTGTTGATGACCGAGTCGCGGTCGGCGTCAGTGCCACTGATGTTCGCGTCGAGCTTCACCAGGGCGAGCGTCGAGAGCAGCGTGGTGACGCCGCTGCTGCGCTCGACCTCGTATTCGCCCGAAAGTCCGCCCGCCGTGTACGCTGTGCCGCCAACAGAGGTGATTCGCTGGTGCAGAGCGCCGCCTGCGGCGATATCGACCGAGCCCGTGACCCGCGCCCAGCGATCACCGTCGGCGATCGTGACCGTGATGCCGCTACCCGAGCCGTCCGACGCCGTGTTGAGCTCGACGACTACCGTCCCGCCCGACGCGGGATCGTTGAGCCTGAGTGACACCGCCGTCAGCCGGTTGCTCTCGGCGAAGTACGCCACCTGTAGGGGGATCACCGGGCCAGTAAACCCGTCCAGTGCGCCCCCGATCGGCGGCGTTGCGCCGCGGTCACCCATGAAGGTCCGTCGTGCGGTCTAGCCCGGCCATCTCCTGCCGGTTGCGTGTGCCGCGCTGCTTGCGCTTCGTCTCGGCCTCTTCTTTCTTGGCCTCGCGTGCGATCCGGTCTTTCGCGTTGCCCTTCGCGCGTGACGCCTGCCCAGCCGCAATCCGCTCGTGCACATCGGCGGACAGCGGTGTCTTCGCAATGGTCGGCTCCGCCTTCCCCGTCGCGATATCCGCGATCGTTGCGAGCCGTTCTTTGGCCGTCTTGTCCGGGAAGCTCCGTGCGAGCCGTCGGCACGCGCGCAATCTGGTTCTGTCGTCCGTAGTGGTCATCATGTCCCTCCGTGAAGTGCCCGCCCCTCTCCCACTAGCGAGAGAGGCGGGCGTTGCTCGTTGACTAACTGACGCCGGTTACAGGACCGTCGTCAGACCTGCCATCTGCTTCATCGCCACGTCGTCGATGATTCGGCCGTCCACCCGCTCGGTGAACTTGAACTGCACGGTGTCAGTCGCGAAACCGACCTCCGTGCTCATCGACGCCACGATTCCGCCCTTGCGAACGAAGCCGTAGCCACGCAGGTCGCCCAGGAGCAGCACGGCTGCCGCAAGCGGTACGTGGTAGATCGGTCGGCCGAGGACGAACCCGTTCGCCCCAGGCGTGTCGCTGGTCGGCAGCGGTGCGCCTGACGGAACCTTCAACACGGGGTGGTCGTTTCCGTCCATCATGTTGCTCAGCAGCGTCATCACGGCGGTGCCAGCGAGGAACGTCGAGTTCCGCTGGTACGCCTTGCCGAGTGCGAAGTAGAGCGTGTTGAGATCCTCGTAGACCAGGATCGTCGAAGTTGCCTCCGACACGTCCCCGCCCGCGATCTTCTCGCTCAGGTTCGGCGTGCT
>JAUXJK010000189.1 GCA_030624785.1 Actinomycetes bacterium | reverse complement strand
TATCGCTCCAGGCCCGAGGTTCTCTCGCTCGTCAACCACGTGTTCCGAACGGAGTTCGGCGACCGCTTTGCGCCGCTCGAGGCTGCGGGTCGCTTCGGCGGGCTCGAGTTTGGCCCGGCCGTCGAGGTGATGGTCGTGGACAAGCTCGCCGTACGCGAAAGGGGGGAGAGCTGGCGTCAAGCCGAGGCACAGGTACTGGCTCGCCGGATCGCGCAGCTCGTTGAACTCGGAGCATGCACGCCGGGCGAGGTCGCGGTGCTCATGGCCGCTGGAACCAGCGCAGATGTGTTTGAGACTGCGCTTCGGCAAGAGGGGCTAGACACTCATCGCGCGATTGGCCGCGGCTATTACGGGCAGCAGCAGGTCGTCGACATCCTCTCCTATCTGCGTCTCATTCAGAATCGTTACGACGACGAGGCCGTGGTATCGGTCCTCGCCTCGCCTCTGGTTGGAGTCTCGAACGACGCGCTCGTCCTGCTTCGACGTGTCGCGAGCCGACGTCCGTTCTTCAGCGGTCTCGAGCGCTCACTCCCGCCAGGACTCGAGACGCGAGATGCTCAGCTTTTCGCGGCGTTCCTCCAACGCTACGAGCGTCTTGTGGCGATTGCTGACACCGTGAGTCTTGAGGAGCTGATCGAACGAATCGTTGTCGAGCACGACTACGAGCTGGCGGTCTTGTCGCGCTGGGACGGGCGGCGTCGCTACGCGAATCTACGCAAGCTCGGGCGTCTCGCTCGCTCCTACGAGGATCTGCGCGGAAGCGACGTTGAGGGCTTTACGAAGTTCGTTCGCGAGCTCGATGAGGTCGGTGCACGGGAGGCGGAGGCGGTTGCGGAGGAGGAAGATGCTGACGCCGTGCGCCTGATGACGATCCATGCCGCGAAAGGCCTTGAGTTCAAGGTCGTCGCGGTGGCTGACACCGGGCGCGCAGTCGCTCGCGTCCAGCGCAACGAGATCTTGTCGCTACCCGACGGTCAGTTTGGCTTCTCGGTTGCAGATCCGCTCACGGGAAAGCGGCGAGCGGCTCCCGGCTACGAAGAGATCCGCTCGCAGGAGCAGCGAGCCGAGGAGGATGAAACGCGTCGTCTGTACTACGTCGCGATGACGCGTGCAATCGATCGCCTGCTGATCAGCGGCTCGGTCGACACGGCTCGCCGGGGCCAGGCCGCCCCGATCGACTGGATCCTGTCGAGCATCGACGCCGATCTCAGCAGCGAACAACCACAAGATCTGATCGTTGACGAGACGCCGGTTCGTGTGCGGGTGGTGCGGGAGGAGACCCCGCCGGTCGACACACCTGAGGGCATCGAAGTGCTCGAAGGCGAGCAGCTGACCTTCGCGCTTGACACCGAGGACGAGACGGGTCTAAACGCGGCGCCGCCTCTCGAGCTGCCACCGCTCAGCGAGTTCCCGACACCGCCACGACATGTCGTGCGGCGTCTCTCCTATAGCGCGTTAGCGTTGTTCGATCGGTGTTCGCTTCGCTTCTGGGCCGAGCGTTTCGCCGGCCTTCGCGCGCGACCCCGTGTGGGCACCATCGAGGGCGCGGACGGACTCAATCCACTCGAGGTCGGTGATGCAGTGCACGTGCTGATCGAGACCTCGATGGAAGTCGCTGGTATCGACGAGTGGGTTCGCTCGCGCTATCCGCACGTCGTAGCGGAAAACGTCGAGCGCATCGTCGATCACGTGGAGGCCTGGAACAGCTCAGAGCTCGCGGCCCGGCTTGCCGATCCGGCGACGCGGCGCGAGCTCCCGTTCACGTTGGCGCACGATGGAGTTCTGTTCCACGGCCGATTCGATGCTCTTCATCTCAGCGATTCGCGCGCGCTCCTCGTCGACTACAAGACCAACCGGCTCGACGGCCGTGACCCCGACACGATCGTTGAGCGCGACTACACACATCAACTCACCGTCTACGCGCTTGCGGCCTTGCGAGCGGGGGCGCGCGACGTTGATATCGCGTACGTGTTTCTGGAGCAGCCCGATCAGCCAGTTGTGCGACATTTCACGTCGGCGGACGAGCCGACGCTCGAGGAATCTCTGAGTAGCGCGATCGCTCGCATCAATCAGGGCGTCTTCGAGCCCACACCTAGCGAGTTCGTATGCTCGGAATGCCCGCTGCTCGGCGTGGCGTGCGACGGGATGGCGCTTGTGCAAGAGGAGCGGCGGGTTGAGGCAGATCTGCTCGCGGACCCCGGCCCAGAGTCGTAGTGGCGGCTCGAAGCTACGTCGTTGAAGCCCGCCGCCGCCGAGGCCCGCGGAAGGAGCGGATCGGCCCGATCATCTCGCGGCTTGGCGCCGAGCATTCGGACGCCCGCATAGCGCTCACCTTCAACGGAGATCTCGAGCTGATGATCTCAGTGATGCTGTCGGCGCAGACGACGGACGTGACCGTCAACCGTGTGACCAAGTCGCTTTTCCAGAAATATCGCGAGCCAGAGGACTATCTGGCCGTGCCGCTCGAGGAACTGGAGAACGACATCCGGCCCACCGGGACGTATCGACAGAAGGCACGCAATCTCCAGACGGCGATGGCGATGCTGCTCGAAGAGTTTGATGGCTGCGTGCCCAACACTCTCGAAGAACTCGTGCGCCTCCCAGGCGTCGGTAGAAAGACTGCCAACGTCGTGGTGGCCGAGCGGGGCGTGCCACAGGGCATCGTCGTCGACACGCACATACGACGGCTTTCGCAGCGGCTTGGTCTGACACGCAGCGATGATCCGGTTGCGATCGAGCGTGACCTTCAGCGAATCGTGCCGTGCGGCGACTGGGCCCGCGTGCCGCATCTATTCATCTGGCACGGGCGACGGATCTGCGACGCGCGTAGCCCGCGGTGCGGCGAATGTGTCCTCAACGACATCTGTCCTGCGGCGCGCGTCGACGTCTAGCTGGGGTCGGCGGGTATAGCAAAGACGACGACGTTGGAGTCGTAGCTGCGCTCGGTCTCGTTGAATCAGCCTCCGCACGTCACCAGGGTGAGTACCGGCGGGCCGTCGCTACCGAAGAACACGCCGAGTGTTGGCTCACCATTTCCGTCGAGGATCGGCTCGGCATCTTGATCGCCAGCCGGTCCTACTGCAACGTCATGGTCGCCCGTGCCGAGCGGCAGCGAGTCCGCGATCGAGCCGAACTCGAAACCCTCGAGTGCTAGCTCGTCGTCGATGTAGACGTCGACAGGGACGTCGGAATGCCGCGCACGATCGTGGCGTCTGCCTGCGCCTCCTGTGCGCTCGCGATGCCCTTCGCTAGAGGATGACCAGTACTGCGGTGAGTGTGACTGCGGAGGTGCGCATGTGGTCTTCTCGGCTGGATATCGTCGGTGCCGCTACCGTCTGTAGTCGGCAGGAAAAAGCGCTCTGCTGAGCGCGTTCTGGAGCCGAGCAGGACTTCCTTCGAGTGGTGACATCCGAGCGGAATGCGAAAATATGCGTCGAAATACGCTGGAAGAGACGTATGACGCCCGTTGCCGGAAATATCATGTCCACAGGTGCCGAGCATCGAACAGCTGAATCGCCCGGTCCGCAACTAGAAAATTTGTCGGAAAAGGAGCAGAAATGAACAAGACCGAGATGGCCCAGAAGCTTGCGAAGAACACAGACCTGACCCAGGCTAAGGCCGTGGAGGTCATCGAGGAGATCTTCAGCTCTGAGCCTGGGCATGGCATCATCGCCGTAGAGCTCGACGCAGATCGCGACGTCTCGATCGCCGGATTCGGCAAGTTTGAAACGCGACATCGCAAAGCACGAATGGGTAGGAACCCCGCTACCGGTGCAACGATTCAAATCGCAGCCAGCAAGGTGGCAGCATTCAAGCCGGCGGCTGGCCTGAAGACCCGAGTGGCCAGGTAGTAGTCAAAGATTCCTAGCGGGTGCAGGCCCGCAGAAGACCTACGAGGGGCGGCGCGGGCCGCCCCTCGTCGTTGTGTCCCGGCTATGCAGCGACTTCGTCGGCCGCGTGCTCGAGGGCGGCAACGTATCGCTCGGCGTCGAGTGCCGCCATGCAGCCTGATGCCGCAGCGGTTACAGCCTGGCGGTAGATGTGATCCTGAACGTCGCCGGCCGCAAACACGCCTTTGATGTTTGTCTCGGTCGATCGAGCGAGTGGGATCACGTAGCCGTCGTCGTCCATGTCGAGGATGCCGGTGAAGAGAGACGTATTTGGGTCGTGACCGATGGCGACGAAGAATCCATCCGCTACGATCTCGGATATCTCGCCTGTCTTGACGTTTTCGACGCGCGCGCCCGTTGCCTTGCCGTGCTCGGTGCCGAGGACCTCGAGGATCGTCGTGTCGAGCACGAAGTCGATCCTGTCATGGTTTCGTGCTCGGTCGACCATGATTGGCGAAGCCCGAAACGCGTCGCGCCGGTGAATCAAGATCACGTTCGACGCGAACTTGGCGAGGAATGTGGCTTCCTCCATGGCGGAGTCGCCGCCACCGACGACGATGACCTTCTTGTCACGAAAGAACGCCGCATCGCAGACTGCGCAGTATGAAACGCCTCTGCCCTGGAGCTCAATCTCCGACTCGAGTCCGAGCTGTCGTGCGGACGCGCCGGTGGCCACGATTACCGTCTTGGCTTCGTACTCGTCGTCGCCGACGAAAACCTTGTGCGTGTCGCCCGTGAAGTCAACGCGCGTCACGTCTTCGGTAATGAACTCGACGCCGAAGCGCTCGGCCTGGCTGCGAAACTCCTGCATCATCTCGGGGCCCATGATTCCATCTGGGTAGCCCGGGTAGTTCTCGACGTCGCTCGTGATCATGAGCTGTCCGCCCCACTGGAATCCTTCGATCACAAGGGGATTCATGTTGGCGCGGGCCGTGTACAGCGCCGAGGTATAGCCGGCGGGGCCGCCGCCGATGATGATCACGTCACGAACGTCTGTCACAGGATCCACCTTCTAGTTGAACGTCTCGAGGAGGGCTAGGCTCTGTATCGGCTCTCGATGTCGAACGACTGTAACCCCTA
>JAUXJK010000211.1 GCA_030624785.1 Actinomycetes bacterium | reverse complement strand
GGTAGTTGTCCCAGTGCCCCGATGTCTTCCAGACATCGACGTCGTAGATCAGCGGTGTTCGCACCTCTTGGTACCCCCGCCGGGCGTTTTCGGCCCGACGCAGGTCCTCGAGCACGTTCCAGATCACCATTCCCTTGGGATGCCAGAACGGCGAGCCCGGGCTGACCTCGGCGAAATGAAACAGATCTAGTTGTTTTCCAAGCCGCCGATGATCGCGCAGCTTCGCCTGTTCGAGCCGTTCGAGGTGCGCGTCGAGATCCTTCTTCGAGAAGAACGCTGTGCCATAGACGCGCGTGAGCTGTGCGTTGTCGCTATCCCCACGCCAGTAGGCGCCTGCCAGCGACGTGAGTTTGAATGCCTTGATCGGCGCAGCATTCTGAAGGTGCGGTCCTCGGCAGAGATCGACGAAGTCTCCCTGCTCATACAACGTGATCCGACCTTCTGCCGTGTCCACGAGCTCGACCTTGTAGGACTCTCCCTCGGCTGCGAATCGCTCGCGGGCCTCGTCGCGCTCGATCTCGCGGCGTTGGAACGTACGACCCTCCTCGATCTCGCGTTTCACTTCACCCTCGAGCCGCTCCAGATCACCTTCGGTGAGCGGTTCCGGAAACTCGAAGTCGTAGTAGAAGCCGTCGTCGATCGGCGGCCCGATCGCGACCTTCGCCCCGGGGAACAGGCGCCGAGCCGCTTCGGCCAACAGATGCGCCGCCGAATGGCGCAAAACAGCAAGCGCATCAGGGTCACTCGTGTCTCGGGTCGTCAGGATCTGAATGCGCGCACCGTCCTCGAGTGGCTCCCGCAAATCCCGCACTTCTCCACCGTCGAGACGAACGAGAACAGCCTGCTCCGCCAAGCGTGGCCCAATGGCGCTGGCAGCGTCGAGCCCCGACGCGCCGTCGGCGAGATCGAGTTCGGAGTCGTCGGGCAGGATAACTTTCATCGTCCGAGACACTATCGACGCGGCATCCGACCGCCAAAACGGGCCCGTCAACAACTTTCAAAAGGGGGCCCTCACTCGGCCCTGAGAGAACTACTCTTCGAGAGGAACATGGGACAGCAGATGCGGCAAACCCTCGAACGCGAGTTCAAGCTCGAAGCCCATAGCGGTTTCGTTCTGCCCGAACTACCTGGTCGCCCCCTGGAGCGGGAGATACTCGTGTCGACCTACTACGACACTCCCGACCTCCGCCTCGCGGCCTTCGGAATCACGCTGAGGCGGCGCGAGCAACGGCGCGGCCCCGCCTGGCAGCTGAAGATCCCCCGTGACGACGCTCGTGGCGAAACTCGCACCGAACTCGAGATCGATGCTCCCGACGAGCTGCCACCGCACGGATTGACCCGGCTCGTCGCCGCCCACACCAGAGGCCAGCCGCTGCGTAAAGCGGCCACTCTCCAGACCGATCTAAGCGGCGTACGCGTTCGTGGAATCGAAGGCGATATCGCCGACGTCGTCGTTGACGAGGTCTCGGCCGTGGTCGACGGCCGTCCGACGGTCTCGTTTGCCGAGATCGAAGCGGAGCTGCTCGGCGACGACGTTGCGGCGCTGCAACAGCTACGGCGCGTACTCCTCGGCGCGGGTGCGATCGCGGGCGACACTCGACCGAAGCTCTTGCAGGTCCTCGACGTCCCCGCGCCCGCCACACCCCGGCAGCCGCGCCCCGGCGATCCGACCTCAATCCACATTCGCGCGCACCTTGCAACGCAACTCGGAGCCCTGATTGCGCGAGATCCTGGCACGCGGCTCGGAGACGATCCGGAGGAGCTCCACCAACTCCGGGTCGCCACGAGGCGGTTGCGTGCGCTCCTCAGAACTACGCGACCGGTGCTTCTGGGAGATTGGGCGCCAACGCTCGAAGCGAACCTCAGCTGGCTCGGTCGCGCTCTCGGGCCCGTACGAGACGCAGACGTTCTGCTCGAGCGCTTCGGGCGTCGGGCCAGCGCGCTCTCCCCGGGACTGCAAGCGCCTTTCCTGCAGGCACTGGGGCCGATCACGCAGGCCAGAGACACGGGTCGATCAACCCTGATGCTCGCGCTCGACGCGCCGCGATACTTCGAGCTCCTCGACGGGCTCGAGCGATCGGCGTTGGGCGCGAGCGTGGATGAACGTGGGCCCGACCTCGCGGAGCTCGCTCGCAAGGAGTTCAAGCGGTTGAAGAAGCGCGTACATGGGCTCGAAGAGCGGCCGAGCGACGATCAACTTCACGCTGTCAGGATCCTGGGAAAACGTGCTCGATACGCGACGGAGTTCGCGGCCCCGACGATCACGCATGACGCCGCCCCATTTGTGCGTTGCGCAAAGAAGCTTCAGGACGTTCTCGGGGAGCACCAGGACTCGTGCATCGCCGAGGTCCAGCTCTGGCAGTTGGCAGCCGCGGTGCGCGACACAGATGCCGCGTTCGCTGCCGGCGTCGTCGTCGAACGCGAGCGACACGAGGGCAAGCGCGCCCGCGAGGAGTTCCCGGCAGCGTGGAGAGACCTCAAACAGGCGGCGAGCAACCTATGGGACTAGAACCGACGATTCGTGCTGCCGGCGGGGTTGTCATACGACCGAGCAACGCCGCCCGAGACTCGATTCTCCTCGTTCACCGGCCCGCGTATGACGATTGGACTCTCCCGAAAGGGAAGAACGCGGAGCACGAGGACGACGCAGACTGCGCGATTCGAGAGGTGAAAGAAGAGACCGGTCTGCTCTGTGCCCTTGGGTCACTCGTCACCGAGGTCGAGTATCGCGATCACAAGGATCGCGCCAAAACGGTCGCCTACTTCTTCATGACGCCGATCGAGGGCTCGTTCTCCCCGAACGACGAGGTCGACGAGATTCGTTGGGCAGAGCCCGAAGAGGCGATGGAACTTCTGACCTATCCTCGCGACGCAGACGTCGTGCGGTGCGCCCTGGAATCCAACGAAATCCCGCCTCACCCATAAATCCGGCGTCACTCATGGGCGTCACGCGCGGGAATCGCGTATTGACCCAAAATGTCGCCTAGGCGGCTTCGACCGACTCGGCAGCGAGCCGCGCGGCATACCCCTCGCGGTGCCCCGTCGCGCTAACATCTAGCGGTATGGCGAGCCGTCGATGCACCTCATTCAGTATCAGGCCATCGGCCGCAAGTGTCTCTGCTCGATGAGGCGGAATACCATGAATATTGACGATCTCCGCCGCCTCACAGCGACGGGCAAGCCGGATCGCGGCATCCGCGGCATCACTGTCGATCGATCGACCAACAAGCTTTCGTAGCGATCGCGCGGCCCCACCCGTTGTGAGTACCACCTTCGGCAGCGGCATGACGACGCCAGCGAATGCGCTCTCGACAGCGTCTCGAGCGGCACCGATCGCGGCCGCAGTCGGCATCTCTCGGCCCAGATGCTCGCGCAACGTAAGGGAGCCCATCGGGATCGAACGCAGGTAGGCTGGGCCGCCATCCCGGGTTCCGATCGTGATCACGGTGCTCATGGCACCCACGTCGCACACGGCGACGGAATCGACTCGGGCACGATTCCCGAGAATTGCGCCCGAGAACGCAAGCACACCGAGATCGTCAACCGAGAGCGTACGAGTCGACGCGGCCGCCGCATGGCCGATCGTTGCAGCAAGCACAGGAGCGTTCGTCGCCTCCCTACCCGGAGCCGTCAGAACTGCTTCGAGCGACTGCACGCCCATCGCGCGGGCCAGCGCCGCGAACTCCGAGACATGTTCCGCGACGCGCTCGTTTTTGGCATCGCTGATCGCGCCGCCACGAATGATCTCCTCGCCGAGCCCAATCATCGCTCGCTCGCGGCACAACGGGACCACCGATCCTGCACCCACACGGGCCACCAGTAGTCGCACCGTCTGCGACCCAACGCTCACAACTCCAACTCGCACGAGCCTAGTGTGGCGAGGAGATCGGTCGACACTCTGTCCGCAGACGAGACAACACCCGTTGGCGAACAAGGCAACGATCGCCCGCAGCCATGACAACGTTCGAGGCGGCGGTGACGCAGTAGCCGCGCGCCTCCCACCAACTGGCGGCTCCTAGGCGAGCGCGCCTAGATCTGTCGGCTTCGAGTCTGTTGTCGCGCGCGAGCACGGCTCAACAGCATCTCTTGGCTCGCCTTCTCCCGCTCGCCTGGCTCGCGCCGCACGCGTGACCACTGACCATCGGGCCCAAGCGACCACGCCGTGGCGTTGTCCTCCAGCAAGATGTCGATCACGGACAGAAGCTCATTTCGGGCACTCGTGTCCTCGACCGGCACGACGACCTCTATCCGATGGTCGAGGTTGCGCGGCATGAGATCCGCGGACCCCATGAAGACGCGCTGCGTGCCCTCAGCTTCGAAGACGAAGACTCGACTGTGCTCGAGAAAGCGGCCAAGGATGCTCCGCACCCGGATGTTTTCGCTCATCCCCGGCACGCCAGGCCGCAGTGAACAGATACCCCTGATGATGAGGTCGATCTGAGCTCCGGCTGTCGATGCGTCGTAGAGCTCCTCGATCAGCGTCGGATCAGTGAGCGCGTTGAGTTTGAGTCGAATCCGAGCCGGCGCGCCGTCAGCGGCCGCTGCGGCGACCCGACGGATCTCGTCGATCAGTCGACTCCGGAGAGTGAACGGAGCCACGAGAATCTTCCGAAAACGCTGCGGGTGACCAAACCCGGTGAGATGGTTGAACAACTCGGCAATGTCGGCAGCGATGTCCTCATCGGCCGT
>JAUXJK010000035.1 GCA_030624785.1 Actinomycetes bacterium | reverse complement strand
GCGTCGAAGCTGGCGAAACGCGATTCACAGCGCACCGCCCGTGTCCGGGAAGGGCCCGTCGATCAAACCGCTCTAGCCGCTGGTGACCAGCGTCGCGTCCCGATTTGGGTGACCGCACTAGCCGACTGGCCGGCGCGGACTACTTCTCTGCGATGTCTGGTGTCGAGGCGGCGCTACGGTGCGTCTGTCGCGTCTGTCGCGTCTGTTGCTTCCTCTGTGCGCTTCGAACGCCGTTTCTTGAGGCCGAGCGCAGCAGCAGCAGCTCCCAGCATGGCGATCGGGGCGAGCCATTTCTTACGACTCTTCGGCTTTTTTCGACCCGGTAGTCCCATCGACGCGACTCCCTTCGTCCTCGTAGGTATGCATCTCTGCCGCTATGGCAGACACTCTCCAGCGACAGGTTAGCGTGGTTGCCCCAACCATTGCCTTCGGATTCGCTCAAAGAATGAGCAAATCCGATACCTGTGTTCGTCGGGTCTTCAGGCCGGCCAACCTGTCGAAGTCTGCACTCAGGTGTTTGGGACCTTGGTTCGAAAGTGCATGGCCATTGACGCCGCGACGGCGAGCGCCGACCCGATCACGACCTCTCCGAAGACGTCTCCCGGAATCCCCTCGGTCAGAGTTGTTGCCGGCTCGATGTCGATCGCCAGGATAATGCCCCAGGCACCCAACATGAAAGCGGCCCCAATGCTTCCGAGCGCTAGCCCGCTCAACCAGCCGAGCTTGGTTCCCATCACCGCTCTCACGGTAAGCGCAGGTGCGATCGCTCCAAGCAGCGGCGCCAGGTGGTAGGTCTTGCTCGTGGCGGCTGTGAGAGCAATCCACAGTCCTCCAACGATGATCGCCACTCCAACTCCGGTCACGACGGAGAGCTTTACACCAGGGTTGCTCATTATTCGTTGCACGCTGCACGTGTGATGCACGCGATGCCTCAGGCGTTGCAGGATGCTCGCCAATCGGCGTCAGGATCGCAAGCTCAAACCTAGGCGGTTCCTTCTCGGCGCCAGCGGCATCACACAGTCGTGCTGCTGTCGCGCCTTGCTCTTCTACTTCTTGCTGCCGCCGTGGCGGTTGCGGCTTGCGGCGGCGGTGAGGGCGACCTTGCGGAGACGGCTTCGCAGCCTCAGGCAGGAGCGGCGGCTCTCCGGTCTTCTGAGCTGGGTGACTCATCTGAGGAATCTCCGGTGGATGAGAGCGCGATTGAGGCGCCCGTCGGCGGCTTCACTCCCCTGTCTGAGGCGAGCTCCGATTTGATCGGGCAGCTCAGAGATGCGATCCCCCCGATCTACGACCCGGAGTATGGGCCGCGCGACGCCCTGTGACACTGGGCGTTGACTTTCAGCGCCTATCGGTCGCTCAAGGACGCCGTTGGAGCGCCTCGCTTGTGTATGTCACAGCTGGATCCCACAGGAGCCATTCGTCAATGCCGGCGTCACGTGCACCCTCGATCTGCGCACGTACCTCGTCCGGGCCGTAGTCGACTTCGAGCGAGAAGTCCTGGAGCCAAGGAAGGACACGTGCGCCGCGACCCTCGATCTTGAAAACGAAGTCCTCGAGTGAACGCCTGACAATGGCGTATGGATCGAGGCTCGGCTCCTCTACGTCATAGACGCCTGCGCTCCAGTGCGACGGGTAGACCATGGGCGCGATGTAGTCGACGTGGTCGGCGATGTCCGGAACGTTCTGGGCGACATCCTGTGGCCGAAGGGCTGCGATGCCAAATACCGAGGCTCCGATGAACGTGCGATACGGCGCCAGCCGCTCTTCTGTTTCCTCAAGAAACGTGATCAGCGCGACCTCTGGATCCACGTCGAGGCCCGGGAATACCATGCTCTCGATGGGCCCATCCGGGCGACGCACGTAGTCAAACAGGATGTCGTCCACGCCGATCCGGGCAGCTTCCTCCGCGATATCGATGTTGTAGGTGCGCACTCGGCGGTTTGCGAGGTTCGTGAAGCCACCGTAGGCCGCGTAGGGCTGCCCATCGGGTGTTTGTACGACCTGTCGCCAGCGCTCGTTGGTCCACGCCCAGTCAGCGAGAATCGGATCCCGAAAGGCCACAAGCCTGCCGATGACGCGAACGCCGCTGGCGTGGAGCATGCTGACGGCAGCGGCCAGGTCGTAGTAGGACTTTGTCGCGCCGATCGTATGACCCAGAACAACGGCCGAGTTGTAGCCGACCTCGCCGGTCTCGTCCTTCAGATCGAGCTGCACCGTATTGATCAGGTCATCCTCGACGAGTCGCAAGATCTCGCTGCGCAGCGACTCATCGGCCCATGCCTTGGCGGACACGTGGACTCCGCGGACAGGTGCGTCGGGAGCGCGAGGAATCGTTGCTACGCGAACGAGCTCCTCCGACTGATTGCCGGCCATATCGACGGCGACGAATAGAAGGGCATCCTGCGGGGGTTGTGCGAGCTCAATGGCAAACGCTCCATCCGTGAGCGTGATATCCCTGCCGGCAATCGTGAGTGTCGCTCCAGGATCGACCGTCCCGGTGATTTGATGCGCCTCGTCGCGCTCGGCAACGAGACTTTCGGGAGAGAATGCGATGTCGGGAGGCGTGGTGTCGACCGTAAACGTCCATGCCACAGTCGCCGTCGACCACGGCAGCGCGCCCGAGGATGACACTGCGAGTCTGTGGGGCCCGTCCGCAATTGCTTCGAAAGCCAGCTCAGCGCGCCCGTTCGCGACACGCGCTTGAGAGGTCACATCGGTGCCGTCCAGCGACCAGTTAGCAGCTTGGAGCGACTCGCTGTCGCTCTCGACGACAAAGATCGCCTCCTCGAGTGTCGAGGGTCCGAATAGAGATACCGGTTCAGGAGAGAGCGCCGTCAGCGTGGGCTTGCCGAAGATTGCGCCGACGAGCAGGATGACGCCGGCCACAAGTGCGCAGAGCAGCACGGTGAGGATGACTGCGCGAGACCAAACGATCGTTGTCTTCCCCGGCGATTGGTTCGGGTCCACAGAGTCCACGTTTTGTTCGTGAGCGTGCATGTGAGGTCTGGTACGTCTGAGTCTTCGGTCGGCGCTGTCGATGGTCCCTGACCGTATCGCAGGTGGCCGTCCCGATCTTCAGTTCCTGGGCTTCATCGACGCAGTAGGCTCCCGAGGTGCCTCTCGCCAGCGCCCGCATCGACGATCCATTTGGCGCGTTCACCGATGACGTCGTTCGTGTAGAGGGCGCACCAGCTGGGCCACTTCGAGGGCTCACGTTCGGCGCGAAGGATCTCTACGACGTCGCAGGACACGTCACGCGTGCGGGTAGCCCGGCCTGGGCAGCGACTCATGGCGCCGCATCCGAGACCGCGCCAGCGGTGGCGGCGCTCCTAGAGGCGGGCGCCGATCTGGTGGGCAAGACGCACACCGATGAGCTGGCCTGGAGCCTGCTCGGCCAGAACGCGCACTACGGCACTCCCACGAATCCACGAAATCCAGAGCGTGTGCCCGGCGGCTCTTCCTCCGGTTCAGTCGTCGCTGTCGCCGGCGAGCTCGTCGATTTCGCGGTCGGCTCCGATACCGGCGGCTCCGTACGCGTTCCCGCGTCCAACTGTGGTGTCTACGGCCTGCGGACGACGCATGGCACGATCTCGCTGGCCCGAGTAGTACCACTCGCGCCCGGTTTTGACACAGTCGGTTGGTTTGCCAGAGAACCCCGCGTACTTGATCGCGTCGCGCAGGTCCTTCTCGACAAGCGAGCGGCGCCGCCGTCCTTCCAGCGATGCGTTGTTGCCACCGACGCGTTCGACGTGGTCGACGCACGACTGCGCTCAGTGTTGCAGCCCTGCGCGGAGTTCCTGGGCACGCACTGCGGAGCCGCGAGTGTCGCGGCAATTGCCGATGGAGGATTGAGAGGCTGGGCCGACGCGTGGCGAACGATTCAGGCACGCGAGGTGTGGGCGGCTCACGGCGAATGGGTTCAGGCCGAGAACCCCGAGTTCGGACCGGGGATTCGCGAGAGATTCGACTGGGCTCAGAGCTTGGACGGTGCGGCCGAGGAGGGCGCGCGCGCTGTGCAGCGCGCGGCTGGCGATCAACTCGGGTCGGTGCTGGCCGATCAGACCGCGCTGCTCGTCCCGGCGGCTCCTTCGGTGGCGCCGCTGCTGGATGCAACCGCCGACGAGCTCGAGACCTATCGGACGAACGCGATGATGCTCACGTGCGCGGCGGGTCTCGCTGGGCTGCCGCAGATCTCGATTCCGGCCGGCGTGGTTGACGGCTGTCCCGTGGGGCTTGGCGTGATCGGTCCCCCAGGATCAGACAGGGCGCTAATCGAACTCGCTGCCGCCTGGGCATCGCACTCCGCGACCTAGAGGCGCTTAGCGTTCTGGCGTCGTGCTCGTAAGCTCGAGCAGGTAGGTTTCTTCGTAGTGGACGTCGCCGATCGCCGTGTCGGTCGCGCTCTCGTTGACGACGCTCTCCCTGACCAGGAGGCCGTCGCTCTCGCGCAGCCAGAACTCTTTGACGCTGGTTCCCGTTGTGCGCCCGGTGAGCACTGTGTCGAAACGCACGTGTACGACATCTCCGGTGAGAAGCGGATCACGCGTGTCGATCGCCACGACGCCGCCCGACCACGTTTCCGCCGTGTGGCCGGCATCACAGGTAAATGACCAACGCGTATCCAGTGAGACCTCCGTCGGAAAGAGCACTGCGTCGTTGGAGCAGACGTAGTCGCGCACATCCTCGGAGCCGAGAAACGTGTGCACTTCCTTGTAGTGATCGAGACGTACCTCCCGTGGGCTGACGCAGAGTTCGCGCTCGGTCGTACGCCCTTCCAGCGGTGTCCATCGTTCGAAATAGCCGCACGGGGATCGCAGCACGGACAGCACCGTGCGCTCCGGATACGTGTGGCTGGGAGACAGGAAGGTGTCGACCTTCTCAGATCCACGTGTCGCATAGACATAGACGCCGGCGGCAGGACCCCCAACGTTCAGGGTGCGCTCGGGTGAGCTAGCAGCGAGAGACGCAACGGCCTCGTCGACCGTGATTCGCCCGTCCTCGCCGCGTGCGAGCGAGACAAGGGCCGCGCCTGCGACAACGAGCAGCGCGGAAGCCACGAGGCGGCGCCCAACGCCCTCTGAGCGGCCAAGGAACAGCGCCGATAACGCGACGGACCACAACGCATACGTGCCTACGAGCGGTGCGACGCGCGTCACCTGGCCGATGTCGAACGCCTTGAAGAATGCCGCGTAGCTTGCTCCCATCAGGATCGCGACGGATCCGAATGGAAGAGCCGCGGCACGGAGAGCGCCAAGATCGGGTGGCCCTCTGTGCCGCACCGCCGCCCAGATTGCCGCTATGACGGTGGCCGCCAGCAGCGCAGCCGCCGCCTCGACGAACGCACTTGCGTCGGTCTCGGAGAGGACCCATCGCGTCGCGGTATCCCTGCCTCCCGAGACGATCGCGACGATCAGGGCGACGAGAATTCCGACAGTCCGAAAATCGGCCGGTCGTTTCTTGTCCCACGCGAGCGCCATGCCGCCCGACACAATCAGCAGCGTGCCGGCGATCAAGAGTGGGCTCCATGACTCGTTCAGTAGCGCAACGGCAAGGACGGCGGCGACAAGCGGCGCAGCGGCCATCACTACCTGCGTGCGCGAGGCGCCTGCGTCTCTAACTGCCTGCACGTACAGCATCTGCGTCGTTCCTGGCACAACCGCGCCGATCACGATGAATGGCCACAGCGCGTCGAGATCGAAATCTGCGCTCGACACGCCCGTCGCGAGCGCGATCAACGAGACGACAATGAATGCACCCAGATTCATCACGAACGAGCCGGCAAGCACGAATGGCGCGCGCCGCAGCGCGAGTCGGGTTCCGACACTGAGCACGCCGAGGCAGAAGCCGGCGAAGCACGCGAGCAGGAGAGCGTCCACCTACGGAGTGTTTCCTAGCGCCGCGATCGCCGCGTCGCGAGGGCGGGTGTTGGAGATAGTTGTAACGGTGCGTCGACTCTCAGGCCCGGTCGGTCGTTCATAATCGCGCCTGCATGACCTCGACAATGACAGAGCCGGTCGATGTTCTCGTCATCGGAGCGGGCGCTTCGGGTGCTGCCGCTGCATGGCGCCTAAGCGAGGCGGGGCTCGACGTGTTGTGCCTCGAGCAGGGTGACTGGGTCGATCACGATCAAGCGGCGACGACTCAGCCTGACTGGGAGGTGCGCCGAGATCGAGATTGGAACCCATACCCCAACCATCGCAAGCTCGCGGCCGACTATCCGATCAACGACTCGGACACGCCGATCCTGCCCCTGATGTACAACGGCGTCGGCGGGTCGACGCTGCACTGGGGTTGTTGTTTTCCGCGCTTCCATCCCTCCGACTTCAGGGTGAAGACGCTCGATGGCGTCGCCGACGACTGGCCACTCGGCTACTCCGAACTCGAGCCCTACTACGACCTCAACGACCGCATGATGGGTGTCTCGTGTGTCATCGGCGACCCGGCGAATCCGCCTCGCACGCCTCGCCCGCTGCCACCGATATCCCCGGGACGAGGTGCTACACGTATGGCAGCTGCATTTGACCGTCTGGGCTGGCACTGGTGGCCGATGGACGTGGCGGTCAACTCCCAGCCCTACGGTGAGGGACGTGGCGCCTGCAACTATTGCGGCCCGTGCGACCTGGGCTGTCCGCAGCGAGCACGGGCCAGCACTGACGTCACCTACTGGCCTCGGGCGATCGCAAACGGCGCGCGGTTGGAGACGGGCGCGCGCGTCCACGAGGTCACGACCGACGAACGCGGCCGGGCAAGCGGGGCATCGTGGATCGACACGGAGGGCAATGCGTGGCATCAGCCCGCGCGGGTGGTGATCCTCGCCGCCAACGGCGTGGGCACGGCCCGTCTGCTGCTCCTCTCGGTATCGAAAGCATTCCCGGATGGGCTCGCGAACTCCTCAGGGCTGGTCGGCAGGAACCTCATGCATCACGTGACCGGCATGGTCACGGGCGTATTCGACGAGGATCTCGAGGCTTACAAGGGCCCCTTCGCCGCCTCGATCTTCTCGCAGGAGTTTTACGAGACGGACGCATCGAGAGGCGCCGTGCGCGGCCTTCAGCTCATGCAGATCCGCGGCGATGGCCCACTCGGAACGGCGATCGGGCGCTACCTGCCACAGATTCCGTGGGGCGAAGGTCATCACGAGCGGTTGCTCGCCCGCCTCGGCCGAACAGCAACTCTGACGGTGACAACTGAAGATCTGCCGCACGAGAGCAACCACGTATCGCTCGACGCCGAGCTCGTTGATTCGAGCGGAATCGCGTGTCCTGCACTTCACTACGAGATCGACGACAACACCTGGACGCTCCTTGACTTTGGCTCCGAACGCGCGCAGGAGGTCTTCAACGAGGCCGGCGCCACCGAGGTCGTGCCGCAGCGAGTTGTGCCCGGCACAGGGTTCCATCTGCTCGGAACGGCAAAGATGGGAAGCGATCCTGCGAGCTCGGTCGTCGACCCGTTCGGGCAGGCGCACGACGTTCCCAATCTCTTCGTCGTCGACGGAAGCACGTTCGTTACCGCAGCTGCACTCAACCCCACATCGACGATTCAGGCGCTCGCGTTGCGCACTGCCGATCACATCATTGCGACGCGTCGCGGCCTGGAGGCCGCCTCGTGAGCCGGCTTGAGCTTCTCCCGCAGGTTCTCGACCGACTCCTGCCCGCCGTTGATGAACTCGGCGGCGCTGGCGAGCTTGGTCTGGCCGCGCGTCTGAATGACGATCCGCTTCTGATTGCGGCGCCCGGATCGATAGACACCGTGCTCGACGCCCTGCCCGACGGCTACTCGACGCAGGAGCCTGCTGCGCAGAGTGAGGTACTACGACAGATTGAGCGCCAGGAGCCTGATGCGTTCGCGATTCTCATCAGCGCGGCGTACAACGCCTACTACGTCGATCCCCGGGTGCTAGCTCGGATCGAGCGTCGCACCGCGTACAAGGCAGGTGCTCCGCAGCCCGGTGGGTACGGCATCGAGCCGTTTGACGAGTCGATTCTTGCCCAGATAGCTGAGCGGGATCCCCTATGGAGAGAGGTGGAATCGTGAGTAACGTCCAGAAAGTTGCAGTCGTCACTGGAGCAGCGAGCGGAATCGGTCGTGGCATTGCTGAGCGATTTGCAGAGGACGGTGCGAAGGTGGTTATCGCCGACCTAGACGAGCCGACAGCACAGGAAGTTGCTAGCTCGATCGGTGAGAACGCGGTTGCCGTCGCCTGCAACGTGACCGACGAGGCAAGCGTTGAAGCCGCTGTTGGGTTGGCTGTCGAGCGGTTCGGCAGGCTCGACGTGATGGTCAACAACGCTGGGATCCTTCAGATCTCTCCCGTCGTCGAGACCGATGTGAACGACTGGGATCGAATGTTCAATGTGAACGTCCGCGGCATGTTCCTGGGATGCAAGGCCGCGGCCAAGCGCCTGATCGAGCAGGACGAGGGCGGCGTGATCATCAACGCGGCTTCGGGGGCCGGGCGCCACGGTGTCGGGATGCTTTCGCATTACTGCGCTACCAAAGCGTGCGCAATCAGCTTGACGCAGTCGCTTGCGCTCGAGCTGGCGCCCCACAAGATCCGCGTCAACGCCTACGCGCCGGGCCACATCATGACGCCGATGTGGGATGACATCTGGGAGCCCTACGCGCAACGCGTGGGCAAGACCGTCGAGGAGATCAAGGAGATCTTCCTGGCCACGATTCCCTGGGGCCGCTATGGCGAGCCGTCAGATGTCGCGCCAGGTATCTCCTGGCTTTGCACCGATGATGCTGCCTATATCACCGGGCAGACCATCGGGATCAACGGCGGTGAGTGGCTCCACTAGCCAGAGCCGGGCGCTGCTCGCTCAGTCGCTCGGGTATGCGCCCCAGTGCGTGATCTCATCGATCGTCAGCTTCGTGCCACCGCCACCGCCTGGGGGCAGCGGCTTGGCGTGGCCGACCTGCAGCATGAAGTCCGGCGTGAGGTGATCCGGCAGGTTGAGAGCTCCTCGAACGCCACCTGCGCTGAACGAGGTGGTCGGGCATGTCCCGAGCCCAAGCTCGTGCGCAGCGAGCATCATGCACATCGCGGTTGTGCCCACGTCGACCATCGTTGAGGTGTCGTGATCCTTGACGTTCTCGCGAGCGAGTTGCTCCGCATCGGTGCATATCACGATGAGAACGGGCGGTTCACCAAACATCCCGGGTGAGATCGCCTTGATCCGCGCTATTGCCTGGGCGTCTTCGAGCGCCACAAACTTGTGAAGCCGGCGATTTCCCGCGCTAGGAGCCCAGCGCGCGGCCCGAAGGATGCGCTCGAGCGCGCCACGTGACACGGGCTCGTCGGTAAAGTCGCGCACGGCTCGTCGTGAGCGGATCGATTCGTAGACAGGTCGATCACTGCTCATGCTGAGGTCCTGTCGTTGTCGCGCCTGGTTAGCTCGCCGGCCACCTCTCGCGGCGTTTCTCGCACGAACTCGCGGAAGCCCGGCCTATCCCAGATAACACGAAACTTGTTGTCTTCGAGGCTTGACCTCACGCCTTCCCAGAACTCTCGATTCTCGGTCGGTTCGCCGTCGAGTACCGCACCGGCGAGTTGACTCGCCGCTTCGACGAGTCGGAACGGGCCATAGATGTCCGGCTCGAACAGTTGGGTGTCGGCGCTTGCCGTCAAGTAGGCGAGGATGCGAAGGGCGTCCGATTCGCTGATCACCGCTTGGTCGCTCATGCCGGCGATCCTAACGCGCCTGGGAATGCTCCGCACCCAGAATGCGGATCAGCTCAGGGATCCATGTGGTGGTCGTGGCGGCCTGCAAAGATGGTGTCATGCCTGATGCGCTACACGGGATCCGCGTTCTCGACTTCACGCAGGCCTGGGCCGGACCGACCTGTGCGCGGCTGCTCGGCGACTTTGGCGCTGACGTCCTGAAGGTGGAATCGGAGACGCGGCCCGACCTTGCGCGCAGGGTTGGTCCCTATCCCAACCACGAGTTCGATCTGGATGCTTCGGGCTACTTCGTTGAGTGGAACCGCAACAAGCGATCTCTACGGCTGAATCTTCGCGAGTCGGAAGACGTCGAACTCGCTCGTCGGGTCGCTTCCACCTGTGATGCGGTAGTCGAGAACTTCGCGCCGGGAGTCATGGCTCGGCTCGGCCTCGGGTACGACGAGCTCCGGGTTGGCAACCCTCAGCTCGTGATGCTCTCGTTGTCTGGATTCGGCGCTACCGGGCCCTTGTGTCGTGCGCCCGCATTCGGTCAACAGATCGAGGCGATCTCCGGTCTGATGTCGGTGACTGGGTACGAAGACGGTCAACCGCTGAAGCCGGGCGTCTCCTACCCGGATCCGCTTTCGGGGATCGCCGGTGCGGCCGCTGTGGTCGCGGCGCTGCGGGAGCGTCGAAAGAACGGGCGTGGTGCCTGGCTCGACATGTCTATGCTCGAGATCACCACCGCTCAGCTTTCGGAGCCGCTGGTAGCGGCTCAGCTAACCGGCCAAGCGCCTGGGCCGAGAGCAAACTCGAGCCCGCGCTGGGCACCTCACGGTGTGTACCGATGCGCGGGAGACGATCGCTGGATCGCGATCGACTGCCAGGACGACGAGGACTGGGAGGCCTTGAGGCGCACGTTGGGACGACCTCAATCTCTGGAGGATGATCGTTTTGTCGATGGGTCGAATCGACTGCGATATCGAGACGAGCTCGATCGCGCGCTGGGCGAGCTGACTGGTGAGCTCCATGCCGAGACGCTCGCGCGCGACTTGCAGGAACATGGTGTTGCAGCGGCTCGCGCTGCGACGATAGCTGAGCTGTTCCACGATGAGCATCTACGGGATCGAGGGTTCTGGATTCCCGTCGAACACGCGAACATTGGTGCCGTCGACACCGCAGGCCCGATGGCAGTTCTTTCGAAGACGCCAGCCCGCGTGCGCGTTCAGCCGGCGCTATTAGGCGAGCACTCAGAAGCGATCGCGGTCGAGCTCGACGCTGTCGAGGAGGCCAGGGCGTC
>JAUXJK010000172.1 GCA_030624785.1 Actinomycetes bacterium | reverse complement strand
TACGCCTTCCTGGAGCGTGTTGAGAAAGAACGCGCGCTGAGCCATGTCTCCTCCGTCTCTATCCGTTGATCGCTTCGAGCACCGCAAACGGTGTCAGCGGAATGCTGCTTACGGGTTTGCCGATCGCATCGGCAACTGCGTTCGCGATCGCGCCGGCTACTGGAATGATCGGAGCCTCCGCGACACCTTTGACGCCGTATGCGCCGACCGGGTCGGGAACTTCGACTAGCCCGAGCTCAATTTCGGGCATGTCCGCGGCCGTCGGCAGACGGTAGGTGCCAAAGCCCCAGTCAACACACACACCTTCCTCCAACCGCAGGTCTTCGAACAGGGCGTAGCCGATGCCCTGCAACACCCCACCGTCGACCTGGCCTTCGATCGCCTTCGGGTTGATTGCCGTGCCGACGTCCTGCGAGACGACGTATCGCAAGATCGTGACCTGACCGGTGTCGGGATCTACCTCAACCTCCGCCAGATGCGTGTGGTAGGAGGCGCCCGTAAATCCGTTGATCACACTCCCGGTCACACAGCCTGCCTCGAACTCAATCGGCCCGTGTGCGTGACTCCCGCTTCCGACCATGGGCCCATTCGTAGCCTGGGCAGTCCGAGCCACCTTGGCGAGCCCCACCTTGCGATCTGGAGCGCCGCTGACGAGCACGGAGCCATCGCGCAACTCGAGGTCGCCGCGATCGGCTTCGAGCATACCCGAGGCGACATCCAGAATCTGTTCGCGCACGTCGACCGCGGCCTGGTGCGTCGCGGTGCCGGCCATGAACGTGGTCCGGCCACCCTGAGCGCCACCGTCGAACAGACCCAGGCTCGTATCTGTGGCAGAAACGTGAACGTCATCGACCGAGATACCGAGCTCGGCAGCAACGATCTGTGGAAGCCCCTGAGTGACCGCTCCGGAGCCGATCTCCGTGGCCGCCGTCGTCAGGCTTGCGGTGCCGTCCTCGTTCAGCTTGATAGTCGAGCCGCCCGGCGCACTGTTGGTGTTCCAGAGGGCGCAGGCAACCCCAACGCCACGAAACGGCTTCCGGGAGGCGGTGAGCTCTTTCCAGGGCGCCATGCCCTCGATCTGATCGAGAGTCTCCTTGAATGCGACGCCTTCGAGGACCTGCCCCGTTGCGCACTTGTCGCCCTCGCGGTACAGGTTCATTCGCCTGAATTCCATGCGGTCCATGCCGATCGCGTTCGCGATCTCGTCTGCATGGCGTTCGACTGCGAATACGGCGTAGGTAGCCAGAACTCCACGAAATGGGCCGGTGGGAGGTGTGTTTGTGTAGACGAGTTTCGTGGTATGGCGAATCACGTCGGTGCGGTAGTTGGAGCAGACGATCAGCGGCGAGAGGCCGGCCACGACTGGTTGCTCACCGCCGTAGGCGCCGTTGTCCATGATCACTTCAGACTCGTGCGCCAGGATCTCGCCGTCCTTGGATACGGCGCTTCGAATGCGAATTCGCGCGTTCTCTCGCGGGCAGCCCGAAAGGAACTCCTCTCTCCGAGTGTTGACGAGCTTGACGGGACGATTCGCCTTGCGAGCCAGTAGTGCCGCGATCGGCTCCAGTGTCGGGAGCAGTTTCCCGCCGAACCCGCCACCCACGGTTGGGACGACGATCCTGACGTCGGAGGTACGGACACCAAGGTATCCAGCTGCGCCATCGCGAACACCGAACGGCGCCTGAGTCGACGTGTGGATGACGTACTTGCCGTTCTCGTGCCGCGCGCTACACACTCGGGGCTCAATCGACGCTTGATGGTGCCGGGGCGCCTCGTACTCACCTTCGACGATGAAGTCAGCAGCGGCGAACGCCGCATCGGCGTCGCCTCTTTCGAGCGCAATCGCTGTCGCGACGTTCCCTTCCCTGGGGAAACTCGGTCGCATGTCGTAGGACTCCCAGTCCGGGTGAATCACGCGGGCATCCGGTGCGAGAGCTTCGTCCATCGTGCCCACGACTTCGAGCGGCTCGAGCTCCAGCTCGATCGCCTTCATGGCAGCTCGTGCCTGGTTCCAGCTCTCGGCTGCAATCGCAGCGATCGGCTCGCCCTCATAGCGGACGACGCCGTCGGCTAGGAGCGGTTGGTCGACTGTGGCGAAGCCCCACTTACCGGGCACGTCCTTTGCCGTGATGATCGCGTGGACGCCTGGAATCTGTTCCGCCTTACTCGTGTCCAGGCGCGTGATGCAAGCCGCGGGCAAAGGCGAACGCAGAATCTTTCCGTGCAGATAGTGCGGCTCTTCGAAATCGATCCCGTAGATAGCCGCGCCCCTGATCTTCGCTTCCGCGTCCTGCCGTGGAACACTGTCGCCGATCGCCGTCATGATCCCGCCTCCGCCGTCGCGAGCGTCGCCTCGATGATCTTGCGATACCCGGTGCATCGGCACAGGTTTCCGGCGAGCGCGTCGCGCACGTCGTCCTCCGATGGTTGGGGCACGCGCTCGAGTAGGTCGGTGAGGGTCATGAGCATTCCGGGCGTGCAGATCCCACACTGGACGGCTCCGGCTTCGAGAAAGTTCTGTTGCAGCGGGGTAAGCGGTTGCGTCGCGTGGGCTAGGCCCTCGACGGTGCGCACGCTTTTCCCGTAGGCCAGCCCGACGGGATAGATGCACGAGACGACGGTCTGACCGTCGACACTGACCGTGCAGGCGCCGCAGCGTCCTTCGAAGCAGCCGGTCTTGGTGCCTGTCAGCCCGAGCTCTTCACGCAAGACAACTGCCAGCGGGTAGAAGGGCGGTACGTCAAGGTCGTGCTCACGCCCATTGATCGTGAGCGTCGAAGCTATTGCGTCGTTCACGTCACCCGTCCTTTCCACTAGCGGCGAGGCGCGCGAGGGCACGCTTCATCAAACCGGGAAGAATCTGACGCTTGTAGTCGGCGGGCGCATCCGGGCCACCAACGACATCCAGCGCCTCTGCTGCAAGATTCCCTGCCGCGATAGCGGTTTCATCGCCAAGAGCACCGCCTACGAGCGCTGCTTCGACCTCTGCACACCGACGGGATCGCGTCTCGAGGGCACCGAACGCAACGCGAGCACTCTTGATCGCCCCGCCGTCAAGCTCGACGGCAAGAGCGACGGAGGCGACTGCCTCTTCACCGCTGGCGCGAACAGTCAAACGCTCGTGGCAGGACAGAGCTCTCGGCGAGATCGCGTTCGCGCTCACTCCCGTCACGAGAGAACCAGGACCGAGCGAAGCATTGGAAAGCTCGGCGAGCTGCTGCGTCGTCGCGACATCGCCGTTTCGCACATCGATGCTTGCGTCGAGCACAAGCAGCGCAGGCACCAGGTCGGCCGCTGGATACGGATGAACGCAGATGTTGCCTGCCACCGTTGCGACATTTCCGATCGCGCGTGGGGTACCAAGCGCCGCCTCGTTGAGCACGGCGAGAGGCCCATCGGGGTCGACCGAGTCGGCGAGCTGGGAGAACGTCACAGCCGCGCCGATCGATGCCGACTCACCGTTCACCGCGAGATTCGTCAGCTCGGGAAGACGCCCGACTGCGACGTAGTGCATCTTCGTTGGCCGCCGATACAGCGGCCCGAGCATGACCCAGGTCGCCCCCGCAATTGCCTCACCATCCTTACCCAGCCGCGCGAGCTCAGAAGCCGCTTCATCGACGGTGTCCGGATGGATCAGCTCAGGGACGTAAGCATCTTTGGTTCGCGCCACTGCTCGGCTCCTTGCTCGACAACCGGCACCTACAGCACGGCCACTCTAGAGCAGCTGCAACCGCTTGGACGAGCAAATTCGTCTTTGTCGGATGCGTTTCGAGCCGTCGACGGCCGTCGACCGTCGTCAGACGCCGACGTCACCGAATGTGCCTTCGCCAGCGAGCTCGTCGATACGTGCTGAGTCGTACCCACAGAGGTCGCTCAACACGTCGCGCGTGTGCTCCCCCCGGCCAGGGCCGGGCGCGGGCGGCTGAGCGCGCAACTCGTTGCCGTCCTCGTCGCTCAGGCGCAGAGGCGATGCGATCGTTCGCACGGAGCCGAGTGCGGGATGTTCGTGTTCGACAATCCCTTCGCGTTCGCGCGTCTGCGGATCGTCGAGGGCTTCGAGGACGGTGTTTACCTTTGAGCTCGGTATGCCGGCCTCGACCAAGATGCCGATCCATTCCTCGACCGTCTTCTCGACGAATACCTCGTCGAGAATCGGGAGCAGAGCATCGCGATGCTCATCGCGCGCAGCCATGGTCGAAAAACGCTCGTCCTCATTGAGCTCGGGTCTTCCGATCACATCGCAAAGCGTCTCCCAAAACTTCTGCTTCGCGGCCGCAACGACAAACCAGCCATCCTTCGCCTTGAAGTTCTGAAACGGAACGATCGACGGGTGGGCGGAGTTCGCTCGTCGCGGCGGAACGTAGCCGTGAGTCGCGGCCCAGGGGCCGATGTACATGAGCTCATGAAGTGCCGTCTCAAAGAGCGAGATGTCGCAGTCGCAGCCGACTCCGTCACGGCGTGCGCGCCAGAGTCCCGAAAGCACGGCGATCGTCGAGGCGTAGCCGCCTGAAAGATCCACCAACGAGAGGCCACTCTTCGTCGGCGGCCCAGATGGATCACCGGTAAGCGACTGCCAGCCCGCGAGGCCTTGCATCATGTAGTCGTAGCCGCCTTCGGCAGCCCTCGGGCCCGTCATGCCGAAACCGGACAGCGAACAACACACGATGCGCGGATTCACGTGCTTGAGCTGCGCGTATGTCAAACCCAGCTTCTTAGGTTGGTCGCCCCTCAGGTTCGAATAGACGCAGTCGACATTGCGCACGATGTCGTGGAAGATCGATGTGGCGTTCTCGTGCCTCAGGTCGAGCGAGATCGACTTCTTGTTGCGATTGAACGTTTCGAAGAAGAGGGAGTCTTCGTCTTCCTGAAAGGGCGGCACGTATCTCCCGACATCGCCCTTCGAGAACGGATCTTCGATCTTGATGACCTCCGCGCCGAGATCGGCAAGCTGCAGCGTGCCCCACGGGCCCGCTCCAAACTGTTCAACGGATACGACCTTGACGTCAGCGAGGGGCAGAGTCATGCGCTACGACGCGACCATCTTGTCGGCAGCCGCGGCGCCGTCTTGCAGTGCGTGAAGCATGTCGATCTTCGGGACATGCGGCTTCGGATACGCGGTCTTGCTGTGCGTAATGCCGAGACCGAGCACGAGCTCGGCGAGCTTGTAGGTGAGCGGGCCCGGGTTGACCACCGGAACCGGCAGGTTCTCTTGCAGGTAGGGAACCGACTGATGCATCGTTGTCGAGCC
>JAUXJK010000245.1 GCA_030624785.1 Actinomycetes bacterium | reverse complement strand
GGTTACGGCTGCGGCCCAGATCGGCGGACGCGGCTTCTGAAGTGGCTGAAGCGTCAGGGCCGCCGAGTCGAGCTCGTAGCCGGACCCGCTCGCGGTCACTGCTTCCCCGGCGAGGAGACGCGAAAGAACACGCGCCTTCTGGGCGTATGCCGTGGCGCGCTTTGCGGGCACGTTGAGGGCGTCGTCTTCGACTTTTCTATAGCCGTAGCCGATACCAACGACCGAACGGCCACCCGCGCTACTCGCGGGCGTCGTCGGCTACGGCGATCGCCTGGATCTCGATCATCAGCTCCGGCAGCGCGAGCGCCGTGACGCCGACGATGGTGTCGGCGGGGTATGGCGCGGTGAAGTGCTTCTCGCGTAGCTCCACGATCTTTGGAAAGTGGCTCATGTCGGTCATGAAGATGTTCACGTTGATGATGTTCTCCATGCTGGAGCCAGCGTGCTCGAGCACGTACTTGAGGTTGTCGAAGACCTGCTCGGCCTGAGCGTCGAAATCGCCTGCTCCGACGACGTTGCCTTCGCGGTCGATAGCCGCCTGGCCGCTGAGAACAATGACGTCGCCAACGCGATAGCAGATGGCGATCTTGAAGGGTTCGTACCAGTCCGGATCAGTTGTGATGCGCTCGATTCGAAGCTTGCCAGCCATGCGTGGTTTCCTCCTATTTTGGGCGAGTGGCCACTCGAGCATTGGAGCGAGTTGCCCGTCCTCGCGGGATGCTGTATACATACCACCCCTCAGGGCCCGCCTCGTAGACGACGTCATTCGCCGATGCATTGCTGGAGGAGCTTAGGATGAAGAAACGCAATCGGATCATGTTGATGGTGGTCGGCCTTTGCGCCGTCGCACTCATGCTCGTAGCGGCCGGCTGTGGCGGTGACGACGACGGCACGTCCGCACCAGCACCAGCGCCAACTGAGGAGCCAGCGCCAGCGCCAGCCGAAGATCCGGCGCCAGCTGAGGATCCCGCTCCAGCCGAGGATCCGGCGCCAGCTGAGGATCCAGCGCCAGCCGAGGATACCGCCCCCGCGGAGGATCCCGCCCCGGCAACGGCAGCTGATCCGGAGTTGCTCGCTCAAACATCTCTCGTGGTTCTCCAGGAAGACGTGGCGCCCGGCCTCGATGTCGATGGCGTCAACGGTGCTCACTTCGGTGTGCACATGATTCTCGAGACCACGATGGAGGGCCTTGTCGAGTATCCGGCTACGGATCAGGACGGCATTCTTACGCCCAACTACGACGTCGCACCTGACGAATTCGATCCGAGGCTCGCCGAGTCTTGGTCGTCCGTCGAAAACGACGACGGAACCGTGACCTGGACGTTCAACCTGGCGCAAGGCGTACTTAGCTGCGCAGGAAATGAGTTCACAGCAGACGACGTCGTCTGGATGTTCCAGCGCGCCAAGAGCATCTCTGGTGCCTCGCCGGTTGCCTGGTTCCTGGCGAACGTTGGCAGTGTGCTCGGCCTCGAGGTGTTCGGCGAGGATCCGGCCGGAAAGGTGCTCGCGGACAGCGAGGTTCGCAAGATCGACGACTACACGGTCGAGGTCACGCAGGTCAACGCCAACGGGCTGTTCCCCCGCGTGCTCGAGATCTTTGCTCTGTTCCCATACGACTCGGTAGTTATGCAGGAGAACGCGACCGAGGACGATCCCTGGGCCCATCAGTACTCGGACACGGAGAACGGCCCCGGATTCGGTCCCTACTGCATCTCGAGTTGGCAGAAGGGCAGCGAGTTCATTCTCGAAGCCAACCCGGACTACTATCGGGGCCAGCCACAGTTCACGACGGTCACCATCCGCAAGGTGCCGCAAGCCGCGAACCGCGTGGCTGCTGTGCAGAGCGGTGATGCAGACATCGTCACATCGCTTTCGCCCCAGGACATCAACGCTCTACGGTCTGATGAGAACGTCAGCGTGCTCTCCTGGTTCAACAACGAGATCCTCGCTCTCGGGTTCAACTTCGCAATCGAGCCGTGGAACACTCCCGAGGGCCAGCTGATCCGCCAGGCGATCGCATACACCCTGCCCATTGCCGAGATCGTTGAAGCCGATTACCTGGGCGATGCCAAGCCGTGGTTCGGACTTTCGGAGTCCTCCTACTTCGGCTTTGTGCCCATCGAGACCTACGCGCAGCAGGATCTGGACAAGGCGCGCGAGTTGCTCGCCGAGGCTGGCTATCCCAACGGCGAGGGCCTCGATCAGTTCGGCGACGCGTTCCAGCTCAACTATGTCACCGAGCGACGTGAGGTATTGGAGCCGGTTGCCAACCGAATGAAGACGGCGCTTGCCGAGATCGGCATCGACCTTGAGCTCAATCCGATCACGGCTCAGGCCTACAACGACCGAGAACTCACGAAGCGCGACATGCCGCTGTTCCTCCGCGACCTCGTGCGTCCCTTCGGTCCTGACGTCGGCTACACGTCGCTGCTGTTCTACGTCTCAACCGAGAACGGTGGGCTCGTGAACGCCGGTAACTACGTCAACGAGGAATTCGACAACGAGTTCTTCGCGTCGCAGGTGACCGTCGGAGACGAGCGTCTCGCTCATCTCGAACGGCAGCAGGTGATCCTCATGGAGGAGCTTCCGTTGATCCCGATTCTTGAGCGCCCGTCGCAGATTGCACTGCGCTCTGGCCTCACGTGTTGGCAGACGGGTACCTCAAACATCATCGGCTACTGGTACCTGACAGTGGAGGGCTCTGATCGAGCCTGCACCCAGGACCCGCGAAACTAGCGGGCTCCTGGACGTCGACCGAATCGAAGCAGCTGAATAGCGCTTGAAACTCTTCGTCCTCAAGAGGCTGGCGTTCATCCTGCCGCAGCTACTCCTGGTTGCAGTGGCGGTGTTTCTTCTGCTGCGTGCGCTTCCGATCGATCCTGTTTCGAAGGTCGTCGGTCTCGTTTCGACAGATGAGGCCCGCGAGATCGCAAGGGCAGATCTCGGTCTGGATGTCAGCCTAGCGACGCAGCTGGGGCGGTTCCTCGAAGGCCTTGTACAGGGTGATCTGGGAACGTCCTGGTCAACGAAGGACCCGGTCGCAGAAGAGATCGGAATGCGCTTTCCCGTCACCATTCAACTGATCGTGTTGGCGTTTGTTCTCGCGTTAGTGATCGCGATACCGATCGGACGAATAGCGGCGTCCAGACCGAGCGGCCGGACCGACAACACGGTGCTCGGCTACTCGCTGTTTGCCGGGGCCCAGCCAGACTTCTGGTGGGGCCTGTTGTTCATCTTCATATTCTTTTTCAAACTCGGATGGTTTCCGGCACCGATCGGTCTATACAGCGCCGGTCTTGAGCTCCCCCCGTCGACGACGAACTTCCTCTTGATCGATTCGGCCATACATGGATACTGGAACGTCTTCGTCGACACGCTCAAACATCTGGCCTTGCCTGTGATCACACTTGGCTTCGTGCTCACCGGGCCACTGATCAAGATGACCAGGCAGGGAGTCATCAACGTTGTCAATGCGGACTACATGCTGTACGCCAAGGCTGCCGGTCTTCCCAAGAAGCAGACGAAGCGATACCTGATGCGCAACTCGCTGGCCCCAGTGATCACGCTCGCGGGCATCCTGTTCGGGTTCATGCTCGGTGGCGCAGTGCTCATCGAAAACGTGTTCACCCTCGATGGACTTGGTCTGTACGCGCTCAGACGGATGCTCGATGTTGACTTCCCCGCAGTCCAGGGCGCGGTTGTCGTCATGACCGCGTTTGCGTTGCTCGTCTACCTGTTGATGGACATCATCTACGCCGCGATGGACCCACGGATCCGTCTGAGCGGATGAAAGCCACATGGCACAACTAGAAGCCGAACTCGGAGACCAGCTCGACAACGACGAGGAGTTCGTCGCGGAGGCAACACGCTGGGCGCACCTCAAGCAACTCATCCGCAAGAGCTGGTTGGTCAAGATTGGTCTCTTCGTCGTGCTGGTTGCTCTGTTCCTGACCGCTTTCGGCCCGATCATCGCCCCGCAGCCGCTTGAAACCTCAACGCCCGACGTGTTGGAGGCGCCGAGCTCGGATCACTGGTTCGGCACAGACGCAAGCGGCTTTGACGTCTTCTCGCGCGTTATCGCAGCGCCGCGCGTTGACGTGACG
>JAUXJK010000161.1 GCA_030624785.1 Actinomycetes bacterium | reverse complement strand
GCTACACACCGCGACAGCTGCAACGACTTGACGTCAAGCCAGGAATCTCGGGCTGGGCTCAGATCAACGGCCGGGCCGCCCTTCCGTGGGACGAGAGGATCGAGCTCGATATCTGGTATTCCAACCACCAGTCGACGTGGCTCGACCTCCGAATACTCGCTCGCACTCCCCTTGTGTTGTTTCGGGGTACCTACAAGGGCGCGACCGGCGGCTGGCGCTCCTCCTGACGACTTCCGTCCGGCGTTCCGCCACACCCCCTGGCCGGCAAGCGGATTGAAACACGTTCGTGAGGGCTAGCCTTGAGACGGCCAGTGTCCATCCTGCAACTTTCAAAGCGCGCTCTGTCATGGCTTCGGCGTGCGATGCGTCGCGTTGTGCCCGCTTCACGCGCTGGCCGGGTGGTCGCGAGCGTTGGCGTCGCCGCGATCGTTGTCGTAGCCGCTGGCGCCGGACTCTGGGCCTGGAACGACCAGCGCACCGGTGACATTCGTGGCTCGGCGGACGAGGAGTTCGTTGCGACGGAGACTCCCGAGATTGAGGTGTTCGTCGATCAGCCGGTTGCCGAGCCTTCGTCGCCCCAGCCCGTGCCACCGCCGTCCGTCTCGACACGGCCAGCTGTCGAAGCCGAGTCGCCCGTCGAAGCTCCCGTCGAAGAAACCGTGAGAGCGCCGCTAGTCGTTGCGCCGGAGCCGGAGCCGCCTTCGCTCCGCTGGCCGACCTGGGGGCTCGGTCCATCGCGCACCCGAGTGGTTCCCGACGAGTTCAGTGTGAAGCCGCCGTTTCGTGAGGTCTGGCGCCTGCGCGGGAAAAGCCTCATCGAGTTCCCGCCCGCGATTGCCGACGGACAGTTGTTCGTTGGCACGAACAAGGGGAGGTTCATCGCCGTCGACACCGAGTCTGGCGACATCAACTGGGAGGTTGAGTTCGGCCGATGTATTGCTGCGTCGCCCGCGGTGGACGCAGACCTTGTCTACGTTGCCTTGATGGATCCGTCGCCGTGCCGCAACCATGACGAGTCGGCCCCCGGGTACATCGTGGCCCTCGAGACCGAGACCGGTGAGGAGCGCTGGCGATTCTCTTCCGGTGTCACCGAGACCTCACCACTCGTGGTCGATGGCACTCTCTACTTCGGAGCGTGGGATCGCAGCGTCTACGCGCTTGACGCTGAATCCGGCGAGAAGTTGTGGTCATACGAGACCGGAGACCAGGTCAAGAGTGCACTGGCCTGGCGTGAGGGAACCGTGTACACGGGCTCCTACGACGGGCGAATGTACGCATTGGACGCTGACACCGGTGAGTTAAAGTGGGCTACATCGGGACGCTCTGGCCTCTTCTCGTCTGGCCGCTTCTACTCAACTCCGGCCCTCGCTTATGGGCGCGTGTATGTCGGGAACGTCGACGGCCGCGTCTACGCGTTCGGCGCCGACTCTGGCGAGGTCATCTGGTCTCGCACGACGGGTGGTTTCGTTTACTCCTCGCCAGCTGTCTTCGACGAGACGGTCTATGTGGGCTCCTACGACGGCAACCTCTACGCGTTCGATGCCGTTAGCGGAGATACACGCTGGTCGTTTCCCGCCGGAGACGCGATCTCGGGGTCGCCAACCGTTATGGGCGGGCTCGTCTACTTCTCCACGTTTGGACGAAAGACCTTCGCCGTTGATGCAACGAGCGGCGAGCGCGTGTGGACATTCGACGACGGCGGATACACGCCTCTGGTTACCGATGGCAAGAGGGCTTATATCGTCGGGTTCGCGCGTGTTTACGCTCTAGAACCGGTCGATGAGAATGAGGATGGCGCGAGTGCCGGAGACCAGGATGAGTAGAACGCGCTCGGGATCCTGGCTACCCCGTAGGCTGCGGGCAATGGGCGAAGTGCAGGCAGTCGTCTCGCCCGTGCATCGGCACGTTGCGATCTGTGTGGGGGGGAACGAGTGAGGGATCTCGCGCGTACGCCCAGCGTGCGCTGGCTGGTTGGTGCCCTGGCTTTCGTTGTGTTGGCCGTCGCCGCCGTGGGCGCAGTCATCTGGATCTGGGATCAACGCTCCACGCCCGTGTCGGGCGGAGAGGAGACCCCGATCGTCGTTGGCGAGTCTGACGCTCCTCCGGTCGTCGATGTGCCGGATGAAACGACTGCTGTCGAAGAGGTGAGGACCGATGAGCCATGGCCCTTCTTCGGACGCACCGCGACTCGCTCGAGTCTCGCAGCAGATGTCGACTTGCCGCCGCCGCTTCGAGAGACGTGGCGACTTGAAGGCGACAAGCGCCTACGCGTGAGTCCGGTTGTGGCCTACGGTCGTCTCTACTCTGTCTCCGAGCACGGCAACGTGCTGGCGCTCGATGTCAGTAGCGGACAGGTTCTCTGGGAGCAGGACCTCGGTCGTTGCGTCGAAGCATCGCTGGCCGTGTCCGAGCAGATCGTCTACGTCCCATTGATGGACCCGGCGCCCTGCCGGCGTCACGCGCGCCAGGCTGCGGGTTTCGTCGTTGCCCTCGATGCGACGACAGGCGAGGAGCTCTGGCGGTTTGAGGCGGGGCTCGTTGAGTCTGCGCCGGTCACCGCGGGTGGGCGTGTCTACATCACAAGCTGGGATGGGAACGTGTATGCGCTCGATCCTGGCACAGGCGAGGAGATCTGGAGCAGCGCGACGGACGGCCGAATCCGCGGCGGAGTCGCCGTCAGGCAGGGCACGGTCTTTGTCGGCTCGTTCGACAGCAGGCTCTACGCGTTCGCGGCGAGTGATGGCGAGCTGCGGTGGACTGCGGCTGGCTCGGGCAACTTCTTCTCCACTCCCGTCGCGGTCAGAGGACAGGTGCTGGCTGGGAACACGGACAACAACCTCTACTCCTTCGACACAGAGACAGGCGATCAGCGCTGGGTAGTGAGTACGGGCGGTGTCGTCTACGGCTCACCGGCGATCTGGCAAGACAACGCGTACGCGACGTCGTTCGACGGCACGGTCTACGCAATTGATCTCGAATTCGGTGGCATCCAGTGGAGCACGGCGACCGGAGCGTCGATCACGGGATCGGCCTCTGTGATCGGCGGCATCGTGTACGTGTCAACCACCGACAGGCGCACAATTGCTCTCGACGGGGTGACGGGCGAGGAGCTCTGGCGCTTCGATGATGGCCGGCGCGCCCAGTTGATCACTGACGGTGAGCGGCTCTATCTTGCGGGCGATCGGATCGTGTACGGACTCGAGCCGGATCCAAACGCCCTGGTCGAGCCGGTGGAGCCCGTCGAGCCGGCTCCAGCCGAACCCGTCGCGCCGGTTGAGCCCGAGGAGGAACCGCCGCCGGCTGAAGCACCCGTCGAGGCGCCTCCGGTCGAGGAGCCGCCGCCTCCCGAACCGGAGCCCGAGCCGCCGGTCGAGCCTCCGCCGCCCGCGGAGGAGCCTCCTGCACCGGATCCCGATCCCGTCGAGCCTCCGCCGGCCGCTGGGGTCACGGCTGCAAGCGCATAACGTGCGTGCTTCGTTGCTACAGTCGGCCGCTGTGGCGAGGCTAGGACACTGAGACAGTGAGCGAGCTCGAAAACGAAGTCGAGATTGACCTCGGCAGGCTCGGCCGATCGCTGCTGCGTGGCTGGTGGTTGATTGTGCTTGGCATCGTCGTAGGCGGGATCATCGGATTCCTCGCAGCCCAGGGCGCGGGAGAGTTGTTCCAGGCTCGCGCCGGTGTCTATCTCGGGCAGCCGCTGTCGACAAGCGGGTCAAGTCAGCTACAGAGCCTTCAGACGAATCCTTCGAGCGTCGGTCAGATCGTGCGTGGTCAAGCGCTCGTGCGCTCAATCGCCGATCAGGTAGAGCTCGCGCCGGCGGCGCTGCGCCGCAATACCTCTCCGCGCACCGTTCCGGGCGCACTCACGCGAAATGGGCAGACGCCGCTCGTCGAGGTCATCGTCCGCGGCAAGGATCGCGACAAGGTGTCGGAGGCAGCGAACCTGTTCGCCGCCGCTGTCGTCGTCGACGTCTCGAACTATGCCGACGCAAAGATCAGCAATCTCGAGGAGCTGATCGCCGAGCAGAATGCCGAGCTCGCGCGAATCGATCAGAACATCGAGCAGACCCAAGCGCTGCTCGCGGATGAGACGGTGTCTGCGACTCAGCGCGCAGTCGTCGTGCTCGGCGCGGGCGATCAGAGCCAGCGCCGTGGCGCCCTGGTTGAGGACCGTTCAAAGGCGCAACTCGACCTCACGGTGGCACAGGAAGTCGAGCGAGGTCGGGTCGTCAACACGGCTTCCGCGACCAAGGTTGACGCGCGAAGTAGCCGTAGCTCGATCGTGGTTGGCGCTGTCGTGGGCGGGATCATCGGAACTGCGCTCGCCTTGCTTCTTCCTGCAATACGCTCGCGCATGCGTGGCCAGTCGGCCGGGTGACGGTGGATGTTCGAGGGCAAGTCAGTCGCCGTCGTTGTCCCGGCGCATAACGAAGCACAGCTAGTCGGCACCACCGTCGCCGAGATCCCGGAGTTCGTGGATCGGATCATCGTCGTCGACGACGCATCGAGCGACGCGACGTCAGAGAGCGCTGTCGCCGGTGACCCACGTGTCGAGGTGATTCGGCACGAGAGCAACAAGGGGGTGGGCGCTGCGATCGTCACCGGCTACAAGCAGGCGATCGCCCATGAGATCGACGTCACGTGTGTGATGGCAGCAGATGGACAGATGGCCCCCGAGGATCTCGAGATGCTCGTTGCGCCGGTCGCGCGCGACGAGGTCGACTACGCCAAGGCGAACCGATTGTTCACGGGACAGGCGTGGGATCTGATTCCCCACAACCGATACCTTGGCAACGCAGCGCTGTCGTTCCTCACGAAGATCGCATCGGGTTACTGGCACATCGCTGATTCGCAGTCTGGCTACACAGCCGTCGATCTCGAGACCCTGAAGATGATCGACCTCGACCGCCTCTATCCGCGGTACGGGTTTCCGAACGACATGCTCGTTCACCTCAACGTGTGGAACCGCCGCGTGCGCGACTTCCCGTCCCGCCCGATCTACGGTGTTGGTGAGCGCAGCGGCATCAGGATTCGCACGGTCATGCCGCGCATCTCCTGGCTCCTCTTCAAGGGCTTCATGTGGCGTCTGCGCGAGAAGTACGTGATCCGCGACTTCCATCCCCTGGTCCTCTTCTATGCGCTCGGATTCGTGTTCCTCGCGATCGGGATCGGGCTCGGAATCTCCGTGACGATCCTGCGGATTCTTGGCAACGCCGTGCCCGCCGGAACCGTAGTTCTGATCGCATTGCTTGTAATCGGCGGGTTGCAGTTCAGCTTGTTTGCCATGTGGTTCGACATGGAATCGAACAAGGATTTGAGATGAGTGGATCCTCGCTTCGCTGCGAAGCAATAGTCACGAAGCTGGTCGGATGTGCCGTGAGCTCTGCGGAGAGCTCCACTGGCCCACGGTCGCTGCGGAAGACGCTACGACGCGCCCACGGTGCGTCGGAAGCGAGAAACGGGTTGTTGCCG
>JAUXJK010000089.1 GCA_030624785.1 Actinomycetes bacterium | reverse complement strand
GGCTCCAGCCATGCCCCACACTCCAACGACATAGAAGATGCCGCCCGTGGCAATGACCCAGCGCGTCCCGAATCGATCAGCGATCGCACCCGCGATCGGCACGCCAATACCCCAGAGCAGGTTCTGAAGTGCGAGCGCGAGAGCGAATGTCTCGCGATCCCAGCCGCGAGCCTCGGTCATGGGTTCGTGGAAGAGACCGAAAATTGATCGGATCCCAAAACCGATGATGGCGATCAGGGAACCGGCGACGATCACGACGATCACCGACCGCGAGATTGGCGAACTCCCGTGCGTCGGTTTCATGTGAGGGAGGTTGGTCGGCCAGATAGGCCGGCAGCTAGCGCCGCACCCACACGACAGCCGTGTGCACAGCCTTCACGTCTGCAGCTTCCAGGCCAACCTCGAGCGGCACCCGCTCGCCCGCCTCCGTATCGAGAACGTCTCCGAGCCAGAGATGTCCAGGTTCAGGCTCGGCCACGGCGCCGAGTGTAACCGCATCGCACGATTGGTCGCAGGGCCGATTCAGCCCAGGTCCGGTTAGGCTAGCTCGATGCGCGAGCGCCTCATCATCAGGCCCGGAGAGCCCGCTCGACTTCAGAGCCGAGACGCGCGCGACGGCCTCGGTCTCGAAGACAAGAGCGAGGGAAAGGAACTTCTCGAAGAGCTCGTCGAGGAGATGGCCGTACTGCAGAATCGACTCTGGGCGGAGAGCCAGCGAAGCGTTCTGCTCGTCCTTCAGGGCCTCGATGCGTCGGGAAAGGACGGCACCATTCGTAGCGTGTTCACCGGCATCAATCCGCAGGGCTGCAAGGTTGTCTCCTTCACGGCCCCATCAACTCTCGAGCGATCCCACGACTACCTCTGGCGTGTCCACGCAGCATGCCCGGGTCGCGGGCAGATCGGCATATTCAACCGCTCCCACTACGAGGACGTTGTCACGGTTCGCGTACGCGGCTTGGCGCCTGAAAAGGTGTGGCGACGCCGCGCGCAGCACATCAACGATTTCGAGAGACTTCTCACCAACGAGGGGACGACGATCATCAAGGTGTACCTCCATCTCTCGAAGGATGAGCAACGGGAGCGGCTCCAGGAGCGCGTAGACAATCCGGAGAAGCGGTGGAAGTTCCAAACAGGCGACCTTGCTGATCGCGCTCTCTGGGACGACTACAGGGAGGCGTTCGAAGAAACGTTGACCGAGACCTCAACGGAATGGGCGCCGTGGCACGTCGTGCCGACCGATCGCAACTGGGTCCGCAACGTGGCGGTGGCGTCACTCCTTGTCGAGACGCTCCGTGAACTTGATCCGAAGGTTCCTGATCCCGCCGAGAACATCGCGGGCACGGTCGTCCCCGAATAGGGGTACTAAGGGTCGATCCGCTAGGCGATCGGGCGAGCGGCCAGCAACGACGGATGCACCTGAATCGCGCGCTGAACGGCCGCAGTTCGCGGTAGCTCAGCGAGATCAATTGGCAGTCTGAGCCATCGCCACAGAACCGGCCCGACGCAGCAGTCCGCGATGCTGAAGCTTCCCGTGACGGTACCGTTGTCGGCGATCGTTCGCTCCCAGTTGACGAGCACGCCGTGGGCAGTCTGCACCGCCTCGGCAAGAGCGGCCTGGTCGGTTGCGTCCTCCCAATTTCCGCCCCCGGTTTCCCAGTCGCCGGTGCTCATGAATGCAAGATCCTCCGCCGGAAGCAGCTTCGGCCGCACAAGTGTCGCCCACGTATCGAGAGCGCCGTCGACGTGCGCGCGCTCTCGTGGGGCACGTGGGTAGAGGTCGTCGCGACCTTCACGATCGGCCAGATATCGAAGAATGGCGTTTGACTCCGCGAGCACGAGATCGCCGTCGACCAGAGTCGGAATGCGGCCAAACGGATTGAGCTCGACGTATCCGGCGGGTCGCGGCGAGGCAAGCGGAACGTGGGATCGCTCGTAATCGAGGCCCAGCTCAGCGAGCAGGAATCGAACCTTCAACGAGTTCGACGAGACGGGGTGATCGTAGAGGAGGAGGGGTTCCACGGCCATGAGCGACGACTCTAGACAAGAACCTGTCAGAATGCTCGCCATGCTTATCCAGGAGATACTCGAAAACCTGCTGGCCGATCTGGACGGTAGCCGCGCCACGCTCCGACAGGACATCGAGGGAGACGTCTTTCCGGTCACGCATGAAGCACTCGCGGCCGGCGCACCCTCGATCATCGGCGTCGACACGCCGAACATGGCGGGGCAGCCGGTCGTGACGCGAGTGCTGGCGGGCGACCAGATCATCCAACACGACTGCAAGGCCGAGTTCACCGACGACGAGCCGTTCCAGCAGATGCTCGGTCTCTACGGCGGCATGCGCGCGCAGATCGTCACGCCGATCGTGATCGATCAAGGCACGAAGGCGATCATCTCTCTGCACGTCCTCGGGCACACGCGCGAGTGGACGGACGCAGACGCCGAACGCTGCCGCAACGCGACGGACCTGGTGCGCTCAGAGCTAGCCCCCGGCTCGTAGAGACAGAGGTCTGCGCAAACCGTGAGACGATCCTAGTGCGAATCTCCGTCGATACGACACTGCGGCTCGCTGAGGAGCCCACGTCGGGCCACAATCGCTGGCATCCCGACATCGAGCCGCTCGCGCGTGTCCCGCAGGGCGAAGAGATCACGCTCGAGACGCGAGATGGCATCGACGGACAGTTGACCGCGCAGAGCGACCATGCGGATGCGGCTCGACTCGATCTGGGTCTTGGACATCCACTCACTGGGCCGCTCTTCATCGAGAATGCTCGTCCCGGCGACGTGCTCGAGGTCGACTTCATCGCGTTGGAGGCGGCAGACTTTGGCGTCGCCGCGATCATCCCAGGATTCGGATTTCTTGCCGACCTCTTCGATGAGCCTTTCGTGGCCAAGTTCCGACTCGAAGACGGGTTCGCGTACTCGGATGAGATGCCGGGCGTGGCAATCCCCGCCGACATCTTCCCGGGCAACGTCGGCGTAGCCCCGTCGCATGAGTTGATGGAGAAGCTGCTAGCGCGCGAGACCGAGCTCGCGGAGCGCGGCGGTGCCGTCGCTGGCCAGGAGCCCGACGCGGCAGTGCCGGCTCTCGCTGCGCAAGGTCTTCGAACCATTCCGCCTCGCGAGATCGGCGGGAATCTCGACATCCGCGGCCTGGTAGCCGGAAGCCGCGCCTACTTCCCAGTTCACGTACCGGGCGCACTGTTTTCGATCGGCGATCTCCACTTCGCGCAGGGCGATGGCGAGACCTGCGGCACGGGCATCGAGATGTCGGGCGCCGCAACGATGCGCTTCCGTGTACACAAGAAGCCGGCGTGGAAGCCACGGTTTCCAGCCTACGAAACACCGCCTCTGCTCCCACGTCGCACATTCGCGACAACCGGCATTTCTCTCGACGACGCAGGCCGCAATGAGAGCATGGATCTTGGTCTGGCAGCTCGTCGCGCGACGCTCGAGATGATCAGCTGGATCGAGGCAGAGCATGGCCTAACACGGGAGGCGGCCTATGTCCTTGTCTCGGCGGCGGTCGATCTGCGTCTTTCAGAGATCGTCGACGTGCCGAATCCGCTCGTCTCTGCCGTCGTGCCTCTCGACATCTTCAGCGAACCGAGCCGCGAAAACATCGTGCGCGGCAAGAGGCGCACCGAGATCGAAGGGAACTTGGCCACTGAGCGACGCCGAGATACCGCGCTGAGCGAGCGCGTCGAGCAAGCTCAACGCAGCGCGACTGCCTGGCAGATCGATGCTGCGGCGACGAGCAGGCTCGACGATACAACCGTCGCGGTGCTGCAGGAGATGCGGGCGTTGCGGCCGGAGCCCGAAGAGAAGGCGAGTGAGCGCCTCCATGGCAAGGTCGACGAACTGCAGGCCGAGCTCAACACCTGTCGAGCGCGCCAACGCGCGTTATCGGCCTATCTTGAGTCGCTCGACGCCGAGAGCTAGCCCGACGCCGAGAGCCATCCGGACGGCGAGAGCCGACTGCCTACGACGGTGTTGGCGCTCCCACGGTCCAGTCGAGAGCGGCCTCACGAACGATGTCCGGGCGATGGGAAAGCACGAAGTGTGCGCAGCCCGGAACGACGCCCGGAGAGGCCTGAAGCCGCCGCACGTCGGCACGTCTGGGGCCAGTTCGCAAGTGAGTCTCAGCTCCTGGCTGCCGCCGGCGGCGGGGTCGGAGTCGTGCTCGGGACGGCGATATAACCGCCGCGTATGCCTGGTCGCGTGGCTGGGAAACCGTGGTCCCGGCCTATGGACTATTTGGCGAAGTCGCCGCTGCTATCGCCATCGGTGCCGTCGCGGTGGCCTATCCCCGCGATGCTAGAAGCTCGCATGCCGCCAACCGAAGCCCGGCGAGCCGGCTAGGAGAATGAACGACGGGCGGCCCCGGACGCGCATTGCGCCCCGAGCCGCCCATCGGTTTCCCGGGTTCGTCTACTTCTCTAGCGGTACCGCGTAGGCGGGCATCGGTGCGCCCGTCGCGCCGCGCAGCTTCAACGGAAAGCCGAGGAACGCGAACTCGTACTGCTTCTCGGCAGCAATTTCCTGCATGTTCACGATCTCCATGATCTGCGCACCTGCGGTTGCGAACATGTACGCATGCACCGGTAGGAAGCTGTTCTCGACCTTGAACGGCATGACCTCGAGGCCGATCGTATCGCCGGCGATGCACATTGCTCCGGCCTCTTCGCAGAGGTACTTCGCTGCGGGAAGACCGATACCGGGCGGGTTCAACAGGTAGCCATCGAAATCGGGCCATCTGCCCATGCGACCCGTGTTGATGCAGACCACGTCGCCCTTCTCGAGCTGTGTGCCCTGCTCGCTCATTGCCTTCTTCAGATCGTCGACGGTTACCTCGTAGCCGTCGGGGAGCATCTCGACCCCGTGAAGACCTGCGATATCGAGGAGCGCACCGCGAGCGATTACGGGCGGGTAGTTCTCGAGACCGCCCTTGGTCCAGATGCGGCTTCCGAGATCCTTGTCGGGCGTCCAACCATTCCAGAATGTCCCGTGATGGCCCAGGTGATTGAGCGTGTCGATATGCGTACCGCAGTGCGTGTACATGTGAATCGAGTCGCCGCAGTAGCTGTACTTCTCGTGTGTCTCCGCGCCAACACCGGATAGGTCGTCATTGATCGAGCCCTGCGGCGTATGCGTCATCCAGATCTCGTACTTCGGGTCTCCGGCGGCCACCCACGACGGCATGCCGATGAAGTACTCGACGTTAAGGTCGAATACGTGCGTGCCGTTCAGGTGATTGAGAATCGCCTTGGTCGAGTCTGGCGTGATCATGTTGAGTCGCCCGATCTCGTCGTCGGGGCCCCACGGGCTCTTCGAAACCTTCAGGCCATCCTTGTCGATGATCGCTTCGGGAACGAGTTCTGGATCGGTCATCTGAACCTCCTTACAACGGGTTGACGTGGGTCGTGTCTTCAATCAGGGCCCCATAGAGATCGGGACGCCGGTGGTCAAAAAGGTGCATCTCGTACTCGCCTGATGCCGGAATGATGCTCTTGTTTCGCGCCTGCTCAAGGTCGATCTCGGCGACGAGCAACACCTCGCTCACGGCGTCTGCCTCGACGAGACGATCGCCACTGGGCGCAACGATCTGACTCCAACCGCAAAACTCAGCGCCGCGCTCCGTGCCAACTCGATTTGCGGTGAGCAGATAGATGAGGTTCTCGTGTGCGCGCGTGCGCGTGATGAACTCGGCGTTGGCACGAGCCGCGACAGGCCAGTTGGTCGGGTGGGCGATCAGATCGGCACCCTGGAGCGCGAGCGTGCGGGTCGCCTCGGGAAATCGCAGGTCGTAACAGATCTCAAGACCAATACGACCAATCGGCGTGTCCACGGGGACGAGCGGCTCGGTTCCTGGGGTGACGAACCGATCGACGCCAAGAAAAGGCAGATGTGCCTTGTCGTAGGTTGCGATCAGGCCGGTCGGGCCCACAAAGAGCGAGCGGTTGCGCAGTTCGTCGCCGTTGCGCGCGAGGACGCCGCACACTGCGTAGATGTTGAGGCGAGCACATGCCTGCTCGAGCAGTTCGAGCGCAGGCCCTGGCGTTTCCTCAGCGTAGGCGAGGGCCTCCGCATGTGAGTCGAACACGTAGCCCGAGACGGCGCACTCCGGCAGCACCACGAGTGTCACGCCCTGCTCACTCGCCTCCTCGAGTCTCGCTACGATCGCGTCGAGATTGCGGCCGATCTCGCCGAGCTTCGGCTCCATCTGGGCGACGGCGGCAAGCATCGGGCGATTCTATCGCGAGCGCGGGTCTAAACGACGTTGTGTTCTGGCCGGGCGCCGCCGCGGGCGAAACGTTCCAACGCAAAGGGCGCTAGATCGAACGTCGGCGCTCGCTCGAGGGCCAACTCGGCCAGGTGCTCGCCAACCACCGGTCCCTGCTGGAAGCCGTGGCCTGAGAAGCCCGTGGCATACAGAAGGCCTGCTGGGTCGCTGAGCGAGCCGACGAGGGCGTTGTGGTCGGGACTGTTTTCGTAGAGGCCAGACCAGCCAGTTCGAATCCCGAGATCGGCGAGAACGGGCAGGCGACCGGCAGCAACGGGACCAAGCTCGTCGATCGACGTCTGGCGTCCACCGAACAGGAGCCCGCGGCCCTCACGATGGAAATAAAAGCCCGTTTCGAAATCGATTGTTAGAGGTAGCTCCTCGGGAAGGCCGTCTCCCGGTTCGGTAAACCACACGTAGCGACGCTCGCTCTCGACGGGAATGTTCACTCCCGCAGTCGCGGCAAGCTCGCGCGTCCAGACTCCTGCGGTGAGGATCACACGTTCTGTCGCGATCCGACCACGCGCTGTCTCGACTCCTACGCACCTTCCATGCTCCACAACGATCCGCGTCGCCGAGCAGCCCTGGACAATCGTGGCACCAGCCGCGCCTGCGGCGGTCGCGTACCCGTGAACACAGGCCTCGGGCGTCACGTAGCCATCGCTTGGCGAGAAGGTCGCGCCGACAAGATCGTCGGAGACGAGACCCGGCACAATGTCGTTGACCTCGGCCGGGGAAACCCACCGCGACGGCACACCCAGAGCGCGCTGGAGCTCGAGGCTCGCCTCGAACGCCTTTCGGTCGCTCGCGGACGTGAGGAGGAAGAGGTAGCCCCACTGCTTGAGATCTATCTCGGCGCCGGGCTCCTCCGCGAAGCGCTCAAACCGTTGAATGCATTCGAGCCCGATCCTGATGTTCAACTCATCGGAGAACTGCGCGCGCATCCCACCCGCAGCCTTGCTGGTTGAACCAGACGCAAGCGTTTCACGCTCGAGTAGAACCACATCCGAGCATCCGAGCCGCGTCAGATAGAACAGCGCGCTGGCCCCCATGATCCCACCGCCGATGACGACGGCTTCAGCCGTTCGCGGAACAGACGTAGAGCGTCCTCAGGCCGTCAGTGGCGCGGCGACGGTCTTCAGATACGAAGCGACCTCTGAAGAGTTCGTGACCTCCGCATATCGACGATGGACATCGCGCAGGTTCGACTCGTGCGCATCGCGACCCTGATCGCCAACACAGTCCTCCGGCACGATCGTGCGAAAGCCGTAGGAGAACGCGTCGACCGTGGTGGCACGAACACACCCGGAGGTCGTACACCCGGTCACGATAACGGTGTCTCGATTCGCCGCCGTTAGGAGCGAAATGAGAGGCGTTCCATGGAAGAAGGATGGCCACTTCTTCGGGAGAAGCACGTCACGTTCGTCCCACAAGCGCTCATCGACTTCGGCCCATCGCGAACCCGGTGTGATCTCAGCGCACGGCGGCAGCTTGATCGTCCAGTGCCCGAGCTCGCTCTCGTCCTTCCACACCACGACCGTGTGGT
>JAUXJK010000053.1 GCA_030624785.1 Actinomycetes bacterium | reverse complement strand
CTCGACGGGGCGGGCATGCTCTTGCGCGAGCACTAGACCCAATTCGGCCTCGTCCGGAAAGTCGGGACCGCCCTCAAGCAGCAGGGCGTCGACCGAGGGGTCATCGCTCAATCGCGAGGCGACGACGGCTCCAGCGGATCCCGCGCCGACAACGATCACGTCGTATCGCTCGCCTGCCACGGCAGAGCAGTCTAGATGCCTCCAGCGTCGAGATTCTCGCGTCGCTTTTCCACATTTGCGCATGATTTCTCCACAGAAGCCTGTGGAGACTGTGGAATGGAGCTATCCGCCAATGGTGCCAAGCTAGATCTCGTGTCCCGATGGACCACCTAGGGCCGTTAGCAGTTCGAGAACGGCGCGTGCGTAGCGAGGTCCGGTCGGCTCGTCCTCGTGGCGAAAATAGGCGTATGCATCTCGGCCGGTCGCCAACGTCTCGTTGAGCGTTGCGGCGATCGAAACGAGTGCGTCGCCGGAGTACGGTGGGTCGCGAAACCGGAAATAGGAGAAACCTGGGTCGTCCATCGGGTTGTTGACGATCACGGCGTTCAAATGAGACGCGAGCTCGCGAACATCGTCTGGGTTCCACGCGTCGTCCTTCAGTTCCAGCGCATATCGGAGGTCAGGCGCAAGCGCAGCGAACAGGCTCCGGGCCAGCTCCGCGTCGTGGCGGCCAAGCGCCGGGAGCGGCACCAGAATCGGGCCAAGGCGTTCCTTCAGCGAGCGCACCGGACTGCAGAATCTCTCGGCATTCGCCGGTCTGGTCGTAACTGCGGCGGTCAGCTTCACCGCGAACTTGAACGTTGCAGGTGTCACGTCGGCCCAGCGGTGTAGCTGCTCGACGCTCGGGAAGCGCCGACCAGTCGCGTTTAGCTCTACGGATGGAAGCCGCGCCGAGTACAGCCCCAAGAAATCTGGTGGACGCGCGGTTTCTGGATAGAACTCACCCCGCCAGCTCGGATATCCGAAGCCAGACACGCCGACAAACGCTTGCCCGCGTGGGGTCACAGCGTCGCTCTCCGCTGCGTCCGGGCCCGCGATCGCATCGGCTTTACTAAGGAAAGCGTCAACGCTTCTCTGTTGGTAGGATCAAGACTTCAATCATAAAAGCCTTTGCAAGGCTGAATCGAAAGGACTTGACACATGACCGTGACTTCGGACGTTGTTGGTGAAGTGTTGCAAGCAAATGGCGACTACGCAGCCGGGTTCAACAAGGGCGCTCTACCGATGCCTCCGGCGCGGCGATTTGCTGTTGTTACCTGCATGGACGCACGGATCGTGCCGTCGAAAGTGTTCGGTCTCGAAGAGGGTGACGCTCACGTGATCCGCAACGCTGGCGGTCTTGCGAGCGACGACGCGTTGCGCTCGCTGGTCATCTCTCACACCTTGCTTGGCACGCAGGAGGCGATTGTGGTTGGCCACACCGACTGCGGCATGCTGACGTTCACGAATGACGCCATCCACGCAAAGCTCCACGATGACCTTGGCGCCGACGCGAGCGACACGGATTTCTTGCCGTTCACAGATGTAGAGGCGGCCGTGCGGGAGAGCGTGGCGAAGATCGCCCAGACACCGCTCCTGCCCGACACGTACACGGCGCGCGGCTACGTCTACGAGGTGGAAAGTGGACGCCTGAGAGAGGTCGTGTAACCCTGGGAACGAGAGGCGGAACGACCTAGGACGCGGAGCGGCCGAACAGTCGACCAAGCGCCCGACTGACGGTCGAACGGAATGCGCGAAAGCCGACGCCCATGCCCGACACGGGCTTGGAGGCGCTTTCAACCGCCGCCTCGGCCTCTTCACGGCTTCCGGCGAGCTGGGCCTCGAGGCATTCGGCGAACTGCGATACCAGTTGCGCAGAGACGTCATGGACGATGCCCCGCCCGTACTGGGCAACCGCGCCCGAAAGGGAAAGATCGGTGGCGATGTCGATGCGTGTCTTGCCGTCGAGTTCGGTGAGCGTGGAGCGGATGGTCGCCTGAGCGCCTCCGCGCCCGCGTACTTCGCGTGCCTTCGCGGTGAGGAGCACGGTTCCGCCAGGCTCGTCCGCTTCCGTCTGCTCGACGTCGGTCGCGAATGTCAGTGAGATCGGCCCGAGCTTCACTCCGAGCTTGGCCTTCCAATGCGTGTCGTCGACCGTTTCGCTCAGCTCGGCTCCTGGCATACACGGGATAACTCGCGGGACATCCATCAAAAGATCCCACGCCCGCTGGCGCGGAGCAGTCACGTCAAAGCTGTTCTCGATTAGCATCGCTATTCGTCCTTGGTCGGAACCGACGCACGCGCTGTGCCAGCTCGGAAGACTTCGATTATCTGCGCCGCAATCGTGACGGCGACCTCTTCGGGCGTGCGCGCGCCAATCTTGAGGCCAATCGGCGCGTGGATGCGGGAGATGTTGTCCTCGTTGACACCCTCATCGAGTAATCGTGCGGTGCGTTTCTCGGTCGTGCGCCGCGAGCCCATTGCGCCGATGTAGCCGGCCGGGCTTCCAAGCGCGGTCTTGAGGATGGGAACATCAAACTTCTCGTCGTGAGTCAGCACACAGATGGCCGTTCTCTCGTCGATCGGCGCCTTCGCGAGAAACTCGTCGGGCCATTCGACAACGAGCTCGTCAGCTTCGGGGAAGCGCTCCTCCGTTACAAACTTGGCTCGAGCATCGCAAACTGTGACGTGGTAGCCGAGAAACTTTCCAACGCTTGCAACTGTTGAAGCGAAGTCGATCGCACCGAATACGTACATCCGAGGGCGCGGAGTAAACGACGAGACGAAAACGTCACCGTCAGATGTCGGGACTATCGCGTTCTCGCCGCGGCTGAGGAGGCGTTTCACCTCGGCGGCTCCCTCGCTCTCGTCGGTCGCGTCCGGTGTCACCAACGACTCGCCACCGATGCGTGAACCACTCACCGGCACGGTGAGTGCAACGGGCAGCTCGGCAGCGACGGCACTACGGATGCCGGCAAGGATCTCGGGGTCGAGCATGTCGACGAACACGTAGACAGTGCCTCCGCACGGAAGGCCGACCTCGAACGCCTCTTCATCGGCAATGCCGTAGGTCAGCAGCCTCGGCTCGCCACCAGCGAGCACCTCCTGGGCCTCCTCGTAGACAGCCGGCTCGACACAACCTCCGGTCACGCTGCCGGCCACCTCGCCTTGATCCGACACCGCAAGGACTGCTCCAGGATCGCGCGGCGCAGACTTCTCGGTGCCCACCACGGTCGCGGTCGCGACGCGTCGGCCTTCGCTGACCCAGCGCTCGAGGGTATCGAGCACATCTCTCATCGCAATCTCCGACGCACGTCAGTCACTAGGGCGTCGAGGATACAGAGTCGCGAATGGCTTGCGACAGTCGTGCGACCCTGCTAACCGGACCTCGATGTCCGACCATGCGGCGAGCTACTACGATGCGCGAATGGAATTCGCCACCGTCGATGATCTTCAAGAGACACTGCGCGCGCACGACTATCTGCCAGATCGCGGACTCGCGACGGCGATCTACCTCTCGCTCACGATGGGACGGCCGCTCCTGCTCGAAGGAGAGGCCGGCGTCGGCAAGACGGAGGTTGCGAAGACGCTGAACACGATCCTCGACGCTGAGCTCATTCGACTTCAGTGCTACGAGGGGATCGACGCGTCGCAAGCGCTGTACGAGTGGGACTACGCGCGCCAGTTGTTGTATGCGCGTGCGCTCCAGGATGGGTCGGCCGATGAGGAAGCGCGGGTCAAGGAGCTCTACGGGCCTGACTTTCTGCTTGAGCGACCGCTACTTCGCGCTATCCGGCGCGGCAAGGGAGCCGTGCTGCTCGTCGATGAGCTCGATCGAGCGGATGACGAGTTCGAGGCTTTTCTCCTCGAGGTTCTTGCCGAGTTCACGGTGACGATTCCAGAGCTCGGCACTGTGCATGCGGAATCGCCGCCAGCCGTCATCATCACGTCAAACCGAACCCGCGAGCTCCATGACGCGCTGAAGCGGCGCTGTCTCTATCACTGGATTGAGTTCCCCGATGTTGAGCGTGAAACCGAGATCATCCGCGTGCGGGTACCGGAGGCGAGCGACGTTCTCGCTCGCTCGGTCGCAAACGCGGTGGAGCGTCTCCGAAGCTTCGACCTGATCAAGCGGCCAGGCGCCGCCGAGGCGATCGACTGGGCTCGGGCCCTGACGGTGCTCGGCGCCGACGAGGTCACGGATGAGTCGGCGCGCGAGACCCTCGGTTGGGTTGTCAAGAATCACGACGACCTGCGCCGCGTCGACGGAAAGCTCGACGAGCTCGTGCAATGAGCGGGCAAACCCCGGACGTGAGCTCGGGGTCAGATGATTCAGAAGACCCCATCCCGCTTTCGCCGGTTCCAGAAGCAGAGCTCGTGGCATTTGCGCGCGAGCTGCGTCTCGAGGGAATGAAGGTTGGGCCGGGCCGCGTCATCGAGTTCTGCCGTGCGACCAGCGCGCTCTCGCCCTACGACCTCTACTGGGCCGGGCGCGTCACGCTGATCGGTCGTGGTGACGATATCCCGACCTATGACCGTGCGTTTGTGCGATTTTTCGGCGCACTGCCCGAGGGCCAGGATGAGTCTGATCCGCCGGTTCTGGAGCAACAGACTCAGGAAAGCGAGGACGCACCTGGGGCTGACGATGGAGAGGAAGCGGAGGGCGAGCCGGAGCTCGTTCTCGCCAGCGAGATCGAGCTCCTGAAGGACAAGAGTTTCTCGCGCTGCTCCGACGAGGAGCTGGATCAGCTCGCCGAGCTGATGCGCAAGATCCGGATGGCAGTTCCGCACCGCCGCATGCGGCGCCGGGAGTCGGCAAAGAAAGGTCGACCTGACCTCAGGCGCACGATCCGGCGCTCATTTCGCACCGGCGGTGAGCCGATCGAGCGTCACTGGCAGCGTCGTCGCACGCGTCGGCGTCGTCTCATTCTGATCCTTGACGTGTCGGGCTCGATGGGCGCCTTCTCGCGTGCCTTACTTGTCTTCGCTCATGCGGCGTTGAGAGCTGATCCAAGGTGGGAGGCGTTCTGTTTCGGGACGCGACTGACCCGCCTTACTCAGTCACTCAAGACGAGCGACCCAGACAGCGCGCTCGATCTCGCTTCTGCCGAGGTATTCGACTGGGACGGCGGTACGAGGATCGGCGAGTCGCTAAAGGTTTTCCTCGACGATTACGGTCACGGAGGTATGGCGCGCGGCTCCATCATTGTGATCTGCTCCGACGGCCTGGAGATTGGTGCGCCGGAGCTGTTGGGCGAACAGATGGCGCGTCTGTCGCGCCTCTCCCATCGAACTATCTGGTTGAACCCTCTGAAGGAAGATCCTGCCTACGAGCCGCTCGCCCGTGGCATGCGCGCGGCGCTGCCGCATATCGACCTGTTCGCGAGTGGCCACAACCTCGCCAGCCTCGAAACGCTGTCGGACGACCTCGCGACGCTCTAGGAGTCGTCGCCCGCGCGTATTGCGGACACGTCGCTAGGGAGCGATGCGATCGTTTTCAACCCATGCCTCGTACGTGACGGGCATGTGTTGCTCGAACATTTGCTCGATCGTCTCGGCATAGGTGCGGATCTCGAACTGGGCTGCCTCATGGGATCTGAGTGACAGAAAGTTCATGAGGGCTCGAGCGTTGACCGTCCAGTAAAACTCGGTGTAGGCGCCGACCGGCAGCACGACTCGCGCCACCTCTCTAGCTACGCCACGATCGAGCAGCTCGCGATAGGTCGAGTACGCACTTGCGTAGGCGGATGCGAGTGTCTCGCGCGTCGCCTCCGCCAACTCGGGCGACACCGTCTCGAAGCTGTAGGCGCCGGGCTTGCCCACCTGCGTGCGCACCGCTTCGGGCGCCGGCACGTAGAAGTCGTCTGTGGCCTCCGCGTAGCGCATCGAGAATTCGTTGAACGAGCCAATACGGTGGCGAAACCACTCCCGGGCCACAAAGATCGGTGTTCGGATGTGGAATCGGAATGCGTTGTGTTCGAATGGCGTGCCGTGCCGGTGTCGCATGAGGAAGCGCACGAGGCCTCGATCAGCATCAGTCATCGCGTCGGTTCGGCGACCAAAACTCACGCGCGCCGAGTTGGCAACGGAGAGGTCGCTTGCCATCACGCCATCAAGGCGCACGAAACCGAGGTCCAGAACTCTATGGGCGTCGTCGGGAAGTTCTGGCATCAGCACTCGTGGAGCGTCGCGAGTATAGGCTCCGACTCGGAGTGACACTCGTGAAACACGCCTCATCGCGCGAGGTCGATCTCGCTGAGATCCGGCTTCACTATCTCGAGTGGGACGGGATCGAACCGCCCCTATTGCTGCTGCACCCGAATCGAACGAACGCGCGGGTGTGGGATTTCGTCGTTGACGCCTCGGCCCTGCCCAATCGGTTCCTCGCACCAGACCAGAGAGGTCACGGGCTCTCCGACTATCCGGAGTCCGGCTACCTCTATGAGGACTACATCGCCGATATGCTCGCGTTGCTCGACGACCTGGGCATTGCCCGCGTGCACCTGGTTGGCGCTGCGACCGGCGGGAACATCGCGCTACTCATGGCCTCTGACCACGGCGGTCGTGTCGAGAGCCTCACAGTGATTGATCCGGGACTTTCTCTCGACCCGTCGATCAACCGCCGCGTTCAGGCACAGATCACAAGCGAATACAGGTTCGACTCACTCGAGGAGGCGCGGGCACGCATGCCGTTCAGCGACAGATGGTCCGATGAGATGAAGGAACACTACGCCCGCTATTCCTTCGCCATCGGTGAGGACGGAAGTGCGACCTGGCGCTATGACGTCCCCGCCGTTGCGGCGACGGAGCACATGCTCGTGGAGCCGCTGTGGGATCGACTCAGCGTCAGCTGTCCGACTCTGGCGATCCGCGGCTTCGCTTCCGAGGTGTTTCCAGCGAACAACCTCCAGACGTTGTGTGAGATCGTTCCTCAGACGGTTGCGCATGAGATCGATGCCGATCATCGCGTGAGTCAGGACAATCCGCTCGCGCTCGCTGCGCTACTCGACGGGTTTATTTCCTCGGGCTGACGAGCCGTTGGAGCTCGGCGCCGAGCTTCCCGTTCGTCGCTACAAGCTGGTCTGGGCCATGCGGGCTAGGAGCGTGCGCGAACGTACCTCCGGCCTCGCTCACGAGGAGGGCTCCGGCTGCCCAGTCCCAGGGGCCGAGCCCTGCTTCGTAGAACCCGTCGACCCGGCCCGCGGCCACCCACGCGAGATCGAGTGATGCGGCCCCGCCCCGACGCACGTCGCGCACCTGGTCGATGATCGTTGCGAGTTGCGCTGCCTGAGACCGCCGCATGTCGCCGTCGTAGTTGAAGCCGGTCGCTATGAGCGCGTGTGCGAGGTTGCCGCGTTCTGAGACCGCGATCAGCTCGCCGTTGAGACGCGAGCCTTCGCCGCGTGCGGCGGAGAAGAGTTCGTCACGACTCGGGTCAAGCACGCACCCCACGAGTGGTCCGGTGGAATCGTGGCACGCAATCGAGACAGCCCATGTCGGGACACCGAAAAGAAAGTTCGTCGTACCGTCAAGTGGGTCAACGATCCACTCGCGCCCAGACGTTCCGACCCGGGATTCTTGCTCCTCTCCAACAATGCCGTCGGTCGGGAATCTCTCGTTGATTCGCTTACGGACGAGCGTTTCCGAGGCGCGATCAGCCGTACTCACCAAGTCGGTTGGGCTCGACTTCGTCTCCGTCGCGAGCTCGTGACGTTTGAGCTGGTACTCGAGCAGGAGTTCGCCGGCTTCCCGGGCGAGAACTGCGGCGAACGCGGCGAGTTCGTTCGACGTTGATGTCATCTAGCGCTCGCCGCAGCTGCGGCGGCTTGCCTGTCTGCCTCCATGACGCGGCCGAGGCTCAGTGCATCTCCTCGCCACCGGACACATTCATTGCTTCGCCCGTGATGTAGTTGGCTTGCTCGCTCGCGAGGAACGCGCAGGCTTTTGCGATGTCCTCGGTGAGGCCGGCACGCCCGAGCGGAATGCGGGAGCGCATTGCCTCCATGTACTCGTCGTGGGTCATTCCGAGAGCATCGGAGAAGAACTCGTTCTGCCAGGATCCGAGGCCGGTCGTGACGTGATTGGGACAGATGGCATTGCAGGTGATGTTGTGGCTGCCAAGTTCGATTGCGACGGCTCGCGTGAATCCCATGACGCCGTGTTTCGAGGCGACGTACGCCGACGCGTAGGGGAATCCGCTCTTGGCGGCCTGCGATGCGATGTTGATGACGCGGCCACCTTCGCCTTGCTCAATCATCTGCGCGGCGGCGTGCTTGGTACAGAGGAACATGCCCTTGAGATTGACGTCGAGAACGGCGTCCCATTTCTCCTCATCCATCTCCGTGACGAGTTGCATGAGATAGCCGATGCCGGCGTTGTTGACGATCACGTCGAGCCGGCCGAACTCAGATACCGCGCCCGATATGAGCGCCTTCACCTGTTCTTCCGAGCGAACATCGCAGGGGATGGTTGTGACTTTGGCGCCGAGGGATCGAATCTCCTCGGCTACTTCTTCCATCTCGTCGGTTGTTCCCACGCCGTGCGTTGGGAAGAGCTCGCCGTCGGTGCGACCGAGATCAGCAATAACGATATTGCATCCCTCTTCGGCGAGGCGCTGTGCCATCGCCTTGCCGAGACCGCCGTGGCGCCCCGAGCCGGTAACGATTGCAACCTTGCCATCAAGTCCGTACATGGAGTTCACCTCGCTCAGGAAGAACGAATACACCCATTGGAGCCTCCTTTGCGGACACGTGGATAGCTAGGCCTTGCGCCAGAACGGCTCTCGCCCGCGTACGCGGGCGAGTATCGATTCGTCAAATGGCTCGAGTTCGAATCCCTGAGGCTGCGGTGGCCGAGTGACGTACCCGCACCGCTCTTCGAGCAGCTTCAGTACGCGCTCGTGGACGTAGTAGGCGTCGTACGCCACCAGCAATGCCGCTCCGAAGTCAGTGGAGCCTGCAAGCGGTTGCAGCACGGCTTCCCGCTGCTCCTGCGTCGACGTCTCGAAATCGGGCGAAAGGGCGTCGAGCACCCGCGCAATTGAGTCTGCGTGCCCCTCGGCCATCCCAACCCGCTCTAGCACCTCGGTCGCGAGATCCAGCTCGAGTGCCCCGGGCCAGGTCCCGTTGCCTGGAAGCAGGGCTTCCAGCAACGCTTCGAGGCGTTCGCGATTGAGAACGCTGCGTGCGTCTGGCTCAGCCATGGCTCGGCACATCCATGCCGCGTCGCGCGGAGACGATGCCGTCGGCGACCTTCAGGGCAAGTGCCTGAATCGTCGG
>JAUXJK010000362.1 GCA_030624785.1 Actinomycetes bacterium | reverse complement strand
GATCGGCACGATCGTCACAGGCATCTTCCTCGCGATCGCGATGACGGCCGGTGGTGGAGCGTGGGACAACGCGAAGAAGTTGATCGAGGACGGGGCACACGGTGGCAAGGGCTCCGAGGCACACAACGCCTCGATAACCGGAGACACCGTGGGTGATCCTTATAAGGACACCGCCGGGCCCGCGATCAACCCGATGATCAAGATCGCGAATCTCGTTGCAATCCTGATCATTCCGATCGTCGTCTCGATCCACACCTAAGCCGGCGAAGCAAGCACAGAACATCGGTCGAGCGCTCGGCGGTACTGCTGACCCGGCTCTGAACGCGTCGGCTAGTCGCTAGCCGACGTTCTCGGCGCGCTCCCGCGTGCCGAGGGCCTCGCAGACAGCGGCGGCGCATTCGATGAATGCGTCGGCGGCCGGTGCGCGGTAGCGCTCGCTATGGCGTGCGATCGCAACTCGTCGCGGCGGCAACTCGTTGACGATCGGGAGCACGACCACGTCAGCTCGGCTCTCGTCCACGACGAGCCGAGGCACGATTGCCGACCCCATGCCGGCAGCCACAAGGCCCTGAAGCGTGCCGTTGTCCTCGGTTCGAAACACGACGTGTTGGCGAAAGCCAACTGCCGCCATGTGCTCCGTCGCGAGTTGAACGTCGCGACAGCACGTGTCTTTGAAGCCGATCATCGGCGTGTTTCCGAGCTCGATCAGGGGTGGTGCCGTCTCGCGTTCGGCATACGCTGAGTCTGGTGGCACGATCAACACGCGCGGGTCCTCCAGCAGTGATCGCGATTCGAGCGGGCCCTCCGGAAGCGGGAACACCGTGAAGGTCAGATCGAGGGCGCCACTCTCGACGCCGCGCAGAAGCTCCTGATCGCCGGTGGCTTCGTGGAGTTCAACGTCGATGCCTGGCCAGTCCTCGCGCAGTTGTCGCAATACGGCTGGAACGATTGCCGAGCCAACACTCTGGTATGTGCCGACACGTAGCGTGCCCGCGCGCCCCTGACTGAGGGCTTCGAAGTCGGCGCGTGCAGCCTGGAGTCGGGCGCGCACCGCGTCGGCGTGCACCAGCAGCAACTTGCCCGATTCTGTAAGTACGACGGGGCGGGGTCCGCCTGGGCGCTCGAACAGCTTGCTGCCGACGATCCGTTCCAATGCCGCGATCTGTTGGCTGATCGCCGACTGCGTATACCCGAGTGAGCGAGCCGCCTTGCCGAATGAGCCCTCCTCAGCGATCGCCGCGAGCGCCACGAGATGACGTAGATCGAGCTCTTTCCATGAATCAGTCTGGCTAATGAAAACGATACTAACACCGATTTGTGCTAATCGAATGCGCCAGCAACAGTAGAGAGACGTCCGGTCGGTAGCTCACACGGGAGCCCGGCAGGACGTTTACCTCGGTGAAATGTCAGACGCTCACGAAAACTGGAGAAGCACAATCAGTCGTCTCTTCGCTAGACGGACGCGCCCCGGGCGCAGACGCAGGACGGCTGCCAGCGTGGCGGATCCCACGGACCGTGCCGTCGCAATCGGTGTACGCGCTGCCGAGCCAGGAGACGTGGGCGCGCTCGAGCGACTCGCGGCGCTAGACGAGGCGCCTATGCTCGAGGGTGACGTCCTGGTGGCTGAGGTAGAGGGCGGTCTCTGGGCGGCGCTCGACCTTGCCTCTAAACGATGCGTCGCGGATCCTTTCGTCGCGTCGGCCGATGCCGTTGAGTTGCTCCGTCTTCGTGCTCGCCAGGTTCAGAAGGAGCGTCGCTCGCTGCTCGCGCAGGGGTCCGATGCGAATCCGGCCTCTGCTACCGTCGGTATATGACGCGGTTCGTTCAGGGAACGTGCCCGCTGGACTGCCCCGACACCTGCTCGTGGCAGGTCGAGGTCGATGACGACGGACGGGCGGTCGGCCTACGTGGCGACCACGACCATCCGTTTACTCGCGGCGCTCTGTGCGGCAAGGTAAATCGCTACCTCGACGCGTTGCACGATCCCGATCGACTCTTGCATCCACTTCGGCGGGTCGGCGCGAAGGGCGCGGGGCGTTTCGAGCGGATTGACTGGGACGAGGCGATCGACATCGTTTCGACGAATCTGCAGCAGGCGATCGACGAGAGCGGTGCCGAGTCTGTGCTTCCCTACTACTACGCGGGAACCATGGGTCTCGTGCAAGGCTGGAGTCTTGGTCCACGCCTGTTCGCCGCGCTAGGTGCGTCACGACTCGGCACAACGATCTGTTCGGCCGCATCCACGGCGGCGCTCCATGCGACATTCGGCGCAAAAGTTGGCGTCGACCCGGAGGACATTCAGCACGCAAGGCTGGTGATGATCTGGGGCGGAAACCTGCTCCACTCAAATGTCCACCAGTGGCGGTTCATTCTCGAGGCTAAAGCCGCAGGAGCCCACATCGTGGCGATCGATCCTCTCCGCACCGACACGGCGGAGCGCTCAGACGAGCACGTCCAACTTCGCCCGGGAACGGATGGGGCGCTTGCGCTCGGTCTGATGCGGGTGGTGGTTGACGAGGGCGCCCATGACGAAGAGTGGCTGCAGCAGCACACGAGCGGTTGGCCCGAGCTCGCTGGTCGCATCGAGGAATGGCCCCTCGAGCGAGCCGCGAGCGTCTGCGGTGTTCCGGTCGAACAGCTTG
>JAUXJK010000263.1 GCA_030624785.1 Actinomycetes bacterium | reverse complement strand
CGTCGGGCTGTTCTTCAAGGTCGCAAACCGCAACAAACGCACGATCACGCTGAACCTGTCGAAGCCTGAAGGGCAGGACATCGCTCGACGGCTCGCGGAGAACGTCGACGTGGTGATCGAGAACTACCGGCCCGGCACGATGGAGAAATGGGGCCTCGGTTGGGACCGGCTCTCCGACGCCAACTCCGGACTCTTCATGGCGCGCATCACCGGCTACGGGCAGACAGGGCCCTACAGCCAGAGACCCGGCTTCGGCACACTCGCCGAAGCGTTCTCCGGCTACGCCGCCATCACCGGCTACGCAGATCAACCGCCACTGCTTCCCGCTTTTGGGTTGGGTGACGCGTCGACGGCCATCCACGCTGCCTATGGCATCGCGTTGGCACTTCTCGAGCGCGAACGCAACGGCGGAGCTGGTCAGTACATCGACCTCGGCCTCTACGAAGGTCTATTCACGCTACTGGGGCCGCATGTTGTCGACTATGACCAGCTCGGAGCTGTTCAGGAGCGCGCCGGCAGCCGCATTCCCCACGTCGCGCCACGGAATACCTACCGCAGCGCCGATGGGAAATGGGTCGCCATCGCCGGAGCAACACAGCGAACGTTCGAACGTATCTGCGGTGTTCTCGAAATCGAAGATGTGCTCGACGACCCTCGCTTCACCACCAACCAGGACCGGGTTGCGAACGCCGAAGCGCTCGACGACCGCATTCAGGAGGCCATTGGACGCCTCAACGTGGCCGACATTCTGGCCCGCTTCGACGATGCCCAGGCTCCGGTTGGCCCCGCGCACGATATTTCGGGCATCTTCGAAGACGATCACTACGCTGCGCGTGAGAACATCGTCTCGATCGACGACGAGGAACTGGGACCAATCAGGATGCAGAACGTCGTACCGAGACTGTCGAAGACGCCGGGGCGCATTGACCACGCCGGCCCGCCGAAGGGCACCAGCAATGCGGCGGTTTATTCGGAGCTGCTCGAGCTTGACGAGACGGAACTCGCGCGACTCGCGGAGGCCGGCGTCATCTAGGCGCCACAGCTTCGGCGCTCGCCGCACGACTCGGCAACGCCGCATTCAGCTCGGGGGGGAAACGCTCGAGTGCCCACGCGGCCCCTACCCTCGGACGCTCGTATGGCTTTCCATTGATGAGCGCATGGTCGCGGCGTCGCACATCCATCGGGAGGCGCGCCTCGACCGGGAAGTACGTGTTGTGCCGATCGATTAGTTCGTTGAGCTCTCGATATCTCCAGCCTTCGGCCGCCCACTGCCAGGCCGCGCTGAACTCCTCCGCCTGATCGCGAAGCGCCGCGGCAAGTCGCTGCCATTCCTCCCGCAAGCCCTCCTTGAGCAGATCAGTGAGCCGATCGATCTCGGCGAGTCGTTGCATGTAGGGAAGCGGCCCGCCCAGCGATACGACGTAGCTGTCGACACTCGGACGAAAGTTGCGAGCTCGAACTCGGAGGCGTTGGCCCTGAACCGGGCTTCCCTCCAGATCACGTTGCAGGCGTTCGCTCTCTCGAGCTTCTCGAGTATTCGGATCGCGCACGCCCCACTGTCCGAGGATCTGTTTGCGCTCACGGGGATCCATTCCCCAATGATCGCAGGGAACATCGACGGACGATCGTCTACGAGCTAGAGCTCGCGAATAGGGCCGGCAGCGAGCGCTTCTGCGAGGCCCTCGGCGTCGGATGTCGGTGCGTGACAGGCGAAGTTCTGGCACACGTAGGCGGCCGGAGCACCATCGAGCAACCCCTTGCCGGCGAGCAACGGCACGGAGTCGTCAGAGCCGTCGCCGAACGCCAGAACCGTGTTGGGTGAGAAGCGGTCGAGCGCAACCCGACGAAGCGCGATCGTGGTCTCGTGGTCGGGCGGACCTACGATCGCAATCTCCTGTGATGGAGAGAGATGGAAGTCGAGGGCCGCGAGCAGATACCCGACCGCGCTCGGAGCTTCCTCAAGTAGGCGATGCGCGACGCCGAACACGCCAACGCTTCGCGCTTCGAGCTCGGCGTCGCCGTAGATCCGGCTGAGTCGAAGTAGAACGGATGCCATCATCGAGTTGCCCGACGGTGTCGGATGATCGTCGAGCTCCTTCTTGCGAACGATCAGGTCTTCACTGTCGCGCGCCGTGAAGAAGAACGCGCCGTGCTCTTCATCAGCGAATAGCTCAACAGCAAGATCCGCGAGGCGGCGTGCTTCGTTCAGGTATGACCCCTCCCCGGTCGCCGAATAGAGCTCGAGGAGGCCGTGCGCCACGCTGGCGTAGTCCTCAAGATAGGCGGGAACTTTTGCCGTTCCATCTCTCCACGTCCGAAGTAGCCGGCCCTCGGGCGTCGAGGCCTCGCTGCTCAGGAACTCCGCGAGGTTGCGGGCGGCCTCGATGTAGTCAGGGCGCTGGAGACGCGCACCTGCCTCTGCGAGTGCCGCAAGCGCGAGTCCGTTCCACGCCACGACCGCCTTGTCGTCGCGAAATGGCTGTGGTCGCTGGTCTCGTGCGAGCAGGAGCTTCTCGCGCGCTGTCGCGAGCGTGGTCGGGTCAACCCCCTCAGCACCTACGTCCTGCAGGATCGATGCGCCTTCGAAGTTGCCGCCGGCCTCGACGCCGTAGAACGTTTCGATCGCGTCGACCTCCTCAGCGCTGAGTAGCGCGCGCAACTGCTGCGGTGTCCAGACGTACGTCACACCTTCGTGGCCGTCGGTGTCAGCATCCTCGGCCGAGGCAATGCCTCCGCCGGGAAGAAGCATTCGACGAAGCAGATAGTCGAGCGTCTCCTCAACGACCTCGCGGTAGCGAGGGGTGCCCGTGATCTGCCACGCATGGAGATACGCGCTCGCCAGCAGGGCGTTGTCGTAGAGCATCTTCTCGAAGTGGGGCACAAGCCACACGCGATCGACCGAGTAGCGGTGAAAGCCGCCGCCGAGGTGGTCATAGATCCCGCCGGCTGCCATACGGTCGAGCGTTGTGATCGCCATCTCGAGAGCGAGGGGATTGCCTCGCCCGTGCATGCGCAGGAGAAACTCGATGCTCGGAGCCGGCGGAAACTTAGGCGCCTCACCGAAGCCGCCATGGAGATGGTCGAACTGATTCGCTATGCCGGCAACCGACGTCGACAGCAGACCTTCCGAGATCCCCTCGGTATCGGGTGCAACGGCGCTCGCACCCTTCAGGGCCTCGACCAGCCGAGCGGCCTGTTCCTTGACCTCGCCGTGACGGTCCTTGTAGGCGTCCGACACGGCCTTCAGTAGGTCGGTGAACGCGGGCATGCCCATGCGTGCCTCTGGCGGGAAGTACGTGCCTCCATAGAACGGCTCGCGTTCCGGAGTCAAGAAAACGGTCATCGGCCAGCCGCCTTGGCCCGTCAGCGCCACTACGGCGTCCATATAGATCCCATCGAGGTCGGGCCTCTCCTCGCGATCGACCTTGATGTTCACGAAGAGCTCGTTCATGACAGCAGCCGTTGCCGGGTCTGCGAACGACTCGTGCTCCATCACGTGGCACCAGTGACACGCCGAGTAGCCGATCGACAGCATGATCGGCACGTCGCGAGCACGAGCTTCGGCAAGCGCTTCATCTCCCCAGGCATGCCAGTCAACGGGATTCGTCGCGTGCTGAAGGAGGTAGGGACTGGTTTCGGCGCCGAGCCTGTTCACGGGCCGAGTATGTCAAGAACATGCTTCTCCGCGGGCCTCAGCAACTGTCAACGGCGCGCCGATAGAGAGGATGTGGGTCGGCTTGAGGACCACCCCGTCGGGGTCGTTGCCGCGGTGGCCGCACAAAGGGGTGGGCCCCACGCAGCGCGCGGGGGGGTGGGAACCCCCGGCCGCGAGATCGAACCAGGCGGG
>JAUXJK010000137.1 GCA_030624785.1 Actinomycetes bacterium | reverse complement strand
GACGAAGAGGTCACGCGTGACATCCCCAACCGATCCGAAGAGTCGCTCAGCGATCTCGACGATCGCGGCATCGTTCGAATCGGCGCCGAGGTTGTGTCAGGCGATCTCCTGGTCGGCAAGGTTACGCCAAAGGGTGAGACTGAGCTGACCGCAGAAGAGAAGCTGATTCGTGCCATCTTCAAGGAGAAGGCGCGCGAAGTGCGGGATACCTCACTGAAGGTGCCGCACGGTGAGGGCGGCAAGGTGATCGCCGTCAAGACGTTCTCGCGTGATGGCGGCGACGATCTATCGCCGGGCGTCAACGAGCTCGTCCGGGTCTACGTCGCGAAGAAGCGCAAGGTCGCCGAAGGCGACAAGCTTGCCGGTCGCCACGGGAACAAGGGCGTGATTGCGAAGATCGTCCCCGAGGAAGACATGCCTTTCCTCGAGGATGGTCGACCCGTCGACGTCTGTTTGAACCCGCTCGGAGTGCCGAGCCGTATGAACATCGGCCAAGTGCTCGAGACCCATCTCGGCTGGGCGTGTGCCCACGGCGTGTTTAACGAGAACGGCTCAACAGGGCCGAGCCCGATTGCCACACCGGTCTTCGATGGTGCGTCGCCGGCGCAAGTTGACGAGGCTCTCGTGAACTGGTCCGAACAGAACGAAGCGTCGCCGATCTCATTCTCCGTCGACACCGAGAAAGACTCAGCTCCAGGGCGTCGTTGCTCAGGCAAGGTCAAACTCTACGACGGACGTACCGGTGAACCGTTCGACAAGACCGTCACCGTCGGATACATGTACATCCTAAAACTGCTCCATCTGGTCGACGACAAGATTCACGCTCGATCGACTGGCCCGTACTCCCTTGTCACCCAGCAGCCGCTGGGCGGCAAGGCTCAGTTCGGCGGTCAGCGATTCGGCGAGATGGAGGTGTGGGCTCTTGAGGCATACGGTGCTGCCTACACCCTGCAGGAGATGCTCACGATCAAGTCTGACGACACGGTTGGGCGGGTCAAGGCATACGAAGCGATTGTCAAGGGCGAGAACATCGCCGAACCGTCGATCCCAGAATCATTCAAGGTACTTCTCAAGGAGATGCAGTCGCTTGCGCTTGACGTGCAGGTGCTGTCCGAAGAAGGCAGTGAAGTTGAGGTTCGGGAAGAGGAGGACGAGCTTCTGCGCGCAGCGGAGGAGCTGGGAATCGATCTCTCACCGGGTTCATTGCGAGGCGCCGCTCGTGGTGGAGCGGCCGCCAATGGAGTGGAGGCCGGCGAGGAGCCGGCGGCCAAGCCCGTCGTCGCTGAAGCTGAGGCTGAAACACCCGCCGCAGCCGAGGAGGCGTAGCCGAATTGCACGCAATAGGTAATTCACAGTGTCCGTGTGAGCTTCCGTATCAGAGTCAGGAGCTGCGTTGATCGACATCAACAACTTCGACGCGATTCGCATTGGGCTCGCATCGTCCAAGCAGATTCGCGATTGGTCATCGGGCGAAGTCACGAAGCCCGAAACAATCAACTATCGCACCCTCAAGCCCGAGAAGGACGGTCTTTTCTGCGAGCGCATCTTTGGTCCCACTAAGGACTGGGAGTGCTATTGCGGTAAGTACAAGCGCGTCCGCTACAAGGGAATCATCTGTGAGCGCTGCGGCGTGGAGGTCACGCGGCAGAAGGTCAGGCGCGAGCGGATGGGGCATATCGATCTAGCAGCTCCCGTCTCGCACATCTGGTTCTTCAAGGGAGTGCCGAGTCGGATCGGATATCTGCTCGACCTCGCACCGAAGGAGCTCGAAAAGGTCCTCTACTTCGCAGCGTCAATCGTCACGCGTGTCGATGACGAGAAGCGAGGCGCTGATCTCGCCGACCTCGAAGACAAGGTAAAGGCAGAGTCAGAGCAGATCTACGTCGACCGCGACGAAAGTCTCGCGGCCCTCGAGCAGCGGCTCAAGAGGCGTCGTGCATTTTTCGCTTCCGGCAAGGATCAGGGATTCGACGAAGACGACGAGTTCTGGGCGCGTGGCCTCTCGACGTGGGCCGAGGAGCAGGTGCTTCCGTCTCGCGAAGACATGGAAAAACTGGCCGGCGGGATCTTCATCAAGGTCGCCGGGGACGTCACGACAGAAGACCAGAAGAAGCTTCGCGACTTCATCAGGCGAGCTGCTGTTCGCGACGATCGCGTGCTTACGACGCGTGAGCTCGAGAATGTCATTAACGCTGGCGTTCAGATTCGGACAGCACTTGCAACCCTGTTCAAGGAGGCTGCTTCGGCCTCGGGCGCCAAGAAGGGCGCCGTCAGAAAGCGAATTAATCGCATCCAGGATGCTCTGCTGTCGGGCCAAGATATTGAAGGCGGCGACGCAGACCTGGTCACCGATATCGATAGAAAGGCCCTCGGCAAAGCCGTTGCGCTTGGCAATGGACTGCTCAAGGAGACCCTCGACGGCATCGAAGATGATGGGTCGGAGGATGAGATCCGCGAGCTGGCGGGCGAGCTGTGTCTCAAGGACGACTCGCGCGGGCGACAGGAGGACTTCGATGCCGTTCTCCAATGGCTCATCAAGGTTCGCGAGATGTATCAGGACATCGAGGCGCGACGTGAAGACACTCGGGAGGCTGCAGTCGAGGGCGTACGCCGACTCGAGCAGACCTGGGAGCTGTTCCGAGACCTCGACCCGAAAATGGTTGTCAACGACGAGTTGCTGTTCCGTGAGCTGAAGGATCGCTTCGGCTCCTCGTACGGCTTCGGCGTCTACTTCGAGGGCGGCATGGGAGCCGAGGCAATTCTTGAGCTCCTGCGTGATCTCGATCTCGAAGCCGAGGCAGCTTCTCTACGCGACACAATCAAGACCTCCAAGGGGCAAAAGCAGCAGCGCTCGATCAAGCGACTCAAGGTGGTCAGTGCGTTTCTGACATCCGAGAACCGGCCCGAGTGGATGATTCTTGAGGCCGTGCCAGTGATTCCGCCCGAGCTCCGACCCATGGTCCAGCTCGACGGTGGGCGGTTCGCGACGAGTGACCTCAATGATCTCTATCGACGTGTGATCAACCGGAACAACCGACTCAAGCGCCTGCTCGATCTCGGTGCGCCAGAGATCATCGTCAACAACGAGAAGCGCATGCTGCAAGAGGCAGTCGATGCGCTCTTCGACAACGGTCGCCGCGGGCGAGCCGTAACCGGTCCTGGCAACAGGCCGCTCAAGTCTCTCTCAGACATGCTGAAGGGGAAGCAAGGTCGATTCCGCCAGAACCTTCTGGGGAAGCGAGTCGACTACTCAGGACGTTCCGTGATTGTGTCGGGACCGAAGTTGAAGCTTCACCAGTGCGGTCTGCCGAAGCTCATGGCGCTAGAGCTGTTCAAGCCGTTCATCATGAGCCGGCTCGTCGAGCGAAAGTCCGTTCAGAACATAAAGGCGGCCAAGAAGTACGTCGAGTCGATGGCCCCCGAGGTCTGGGACGTCCTTGAGGAAGTGATCACTGAGCATCCTGTATTGCTCAACCGCGCACCGACCCTTCACAGGCTCGGTATTCAGGCTTTCGAGCCTGTGCTGATCGATGGCAAGGCAATTCAGGTGCACCCGCTCGTGTGTCACGCGTTCAATGCCGACTTCGACGGCGACCAGATGGCGGTTCATGTTCCACTTTCTGCTGAGGCGCAAGCTGAGGCGCGGTTGCTGATGATGTCATCGGGCAACGTGTTGTCGCCCGCGCATGGTCGTCCTCTTGCGACGCCGACGCAGGACATGGTGCTCGGCACGTACTACCTTACGTACACAGAGTTCGATCTCAATGAGACAGATAGTGCAACTCTCGATCCGCGCCCGAGAGCCTTCGGTAGCGAAGACGAGGTCATCATCGCTCTCGAGGCGAAGCAGATCGGCCTACAGGATCCGATCGACTATCGGGCCGGCGGCAAGTCTCGACTCACCACGCCGGGCCGTGTGATCTTCAACGAGGCGGTCGAGCGATCGCTCTCGTCGGCCCTGGCAGAGGACTTCGATCATGAGCTGCTTCCGTATCAGAACGAGACGCTCACGAAGAAGTCGATGGGCGACTACATCGCGCTGCTTGTGGATCGCTTTGGCGCGATGCGAATAGCGGCGGTCCTTGACACGATCAAGCAGCTCGGGTTCGACTATGCAACTCAGGCCGGCATCACGGTGTCGAAGAACGACATCGTCATCCCGACCAACAAGCAAGAAATCCTCGATTCGTTCGACGTGCGCGTTCACAAGATCGATCGGGACTATCTGCGCGGACTCATCACCGAAGACGAGAAGCATGAGGCCGTTGTCAACCTCTGGACAGAGGCAACCGACACAGTTGCTGACGCAATGGAAGCCACAATGTGGGAGCTCAATCCCATCTACATGATGGCCAACTCCGGCGCGAGAGGTTCCTTCAAGCAGATACGTCAACTTGCCGGGATGCGTGGACTCATGGCCAATCCGAAGGGCGAGATCATCGAGCGCCCGATCAAGGCCAACTTCATGGAAGGACTGAACGTCCGGGAGTACTTCATCTCGACACACGGCGCACGCAAGGGACTGGCTGACACCGCACTTCGAACAGCCGACTCCGGCTATCTAACTCGGCGTCTGGTTGATGTGTCACAGGACGTGATCATCCGCGATGACGACTGTGGCACAACTGGCCACATTCTTCAGGTGTTGCTCGGTCCTGACGATTCGATCGATACGTCGCTCGCGGGTCGTGTCCTTCCGGCGGATGTCTATCGCCCCGTGAAGGACGGAAGCCCCGGCAAGACGCTACTCGTCGAGGCTGGAGCTGTCTCGACTCTGTCGAGTAGCGAGCCACGCGAGGAAGAAGATGGAAGTCGCACATTCGGCCTCTACTGGTTGCGAGAGCAGCTCGGGGATATGGCAGAGGGGTTCCACCTGCCGGTCCGAACAGTGCTCAAGTGCGAAAGTCCTGTCGGAGTTTGCCGAACGTGTTACGGCACGTTTCTTGCGACCGACGAGCTCGCCGAAATCGGCGACGCCGTCGGAATCATCGCGGCACAGTCGATTGGGGAGCCTGGTACGCAGCTAACGATGCGCACGTTCCACACCGGCGGCGTTGCGGGATCTGACATCACGCACGGTCTCCCACGCGTCGTCGAGATCTTCGAGGCGCGCAATCCGAAGGGCGCGGCGCAACTCGCCGAGGTCGACGGCAAGGTGGATATCGAGCAGACCAACCGTGGGCCGAAGGTGATTCTTGTGCCCACAGCAGGCAAGGACGATGCCGAGGCTCCAGACGAGATCGAGTATCAGCTGCCTCGACGAACTCGGCTGTTGGTCTCCAAGGGCGATACAGTCGAAGCCGGCGACCCACTTCAGGACGGTTCTCGCAACCCCGGTGAGCTACTTGAGCTGAAGGGCGCAACGGCCACTGAGGTGTACCTCGTTGCAGAGGTGCAGAAGGTCTACCACTCGCAGGGCGTCGACATTCACGACAAGCACATCGAGCTAATCATTCGTCAGATGATGAAGAAGGTTCGCATCGAGAACTCCGGCACCACAGATCTTTTGCCGGGGCAGCTCGCGGATCGTCTTGTCGCCGACCGGGAGAACGCGCGCGTAGGGGCACTGAAGAACGGCGAAGAGGCAACATATGAGCAGGTGATTCTTGGAATCACGAAGGCCTCGCTCGCCACGGAGTCGTTCCTGTCCGCGGCCTCATTCCAGGAGACCACAAAGGTTCTGACCGACGCAGCGATCGAAGGCAAGATCGATCGCCTCGTAGGCCTGAAGGAGAACGTCATTATCGGCAAGCTGATTCCGGCGGCGACGGGTCTCAAGCGCTACCGCAAGCTTGCCATCGGACCGAGCGACGACGTGCCACTGTCCGCATATGCGCGGCCGCACGTCGAGGAAGAGTTGCTCGCCGCGCTGAAGGAGATTGGGGTCGACGGAGATCTGAGCGCGCTTGAAGCCGCGCTCGATGACCCATCAGCGCTCAAGGGGCTTGAGCGACCTGATGCCGGCGATGCTGCTCCCGAAGCAGATCCCGGCGACGAAG
>JAUXJK010000277.1 GCA_030624785.1 Actinomycetes bacterium | reverse complement strand
GCCGGCGCGTCAGGCGAGCAGCCCGCGCTCGGCGAGCGACTCGGCGATCTGGACCGCGTTCAGCGACGCTCCCTTACGGAGGTTGTCGTTGACGACCCAGAGCGCGAGGTTCTTGCCGTCGGCCTGGTCGGAACGTACGCGCCCTACGAGGACATCGTCGCCGCCAGCCGCATCACCCGGCGTCGGGCGCTCTGCGAGCGTGACGTTGGGTGCTTCAGACAGAACACCTAGAGCCTCCTGAGGCGTGATCGGGTTCGAGGTTTCGACCCAGACGGCCTGGGCGTGACCAACGAGCACCGGAACGCGTACGCAGGTGGCGCTGATCTTCAGCTCGGGCAATCCCAGGATCTTCTGTGTCTCGGCCCGGAGCTTGGCTTCCTCACTGAACTCGTCTCCGTCGAAGTCCCAGTCCATGCCGAGGTCAGCTTCGGCAGCCGGTGTCGCCTGAAGTTCCTCGATTCCGATGTCGCCCTTGCCAGACATGGATTGGTACGTGGCGAGCCGCACCGCTGTGAGCCCTGCCGCATCGTGAAGTGGCTTTAGCGCGCACGTGAGCTGCATCGCGGAGCAGTTTGGGTTCGCCACAATCTGAGCGCCGTTGCCGATGCCGTTTGCGGCCATCGACTCATCGTTGACGCCAGCTACCACGAGCGGAATGCCGTCAATGAGTCGGTAGGCGTCTGACTTGTCAATGACGAGTGAGCCGCCAGCGACAGCGTGGGGTACGAGCTCGTTGCTCGTTCCGGTTCCGACCGAGAAGAAGCACAGGTCGAAGGCTCCCGAGCTCAGCAGTCCTGGTGTGGCCTCTTCGACCGTGACCTGCGTGTCGCCATACGCGACCGATGATCCAGCCGAGCGGGCGCTCGCGAGCGCCCGCACGTTCGTATAGCCGCGCTCGTACAGCAGTTCAAGAGCTACGGTGCCGACCGCGCCGGTAGCGCCAACGACGGCGATTCGCAGTTCCTTGTCATTCATGTCGCCAGAACTCGTTTCTTCGGATGGATTCTGAGCGTAGCTGACCGGTGTCGAGCCGTCTCAGCCCACTGCCTTCAGACGGGGTAGGCAGAATGCGCGGATGTTCGGTCCCGTCGTCGAGAACCTCGTTGCTCAACTGACCCGGCTGCCTGGAATCGGAAATCGCACCGCTCATCGGCTGGCATTTCACCTATTGCGGGCCTCGAAGGAGGATGCGCTTGCGCTTGCGGAGGCGATACGCCTGGCAAAAGAGCGCATCGGGTTCTGCTCCGTTTGCGGCAACCTGACCGAGGAGGCGACGTGCGAGATCTGCCGCGATCCGCGACGTGACCCGGCTGTCATCTGTGTGGTCGAGCATCCGGTGGATCTCGTTTCGATCGAGCGGACGGCGGAGTTCCGGGGTCGCTATCACGTGCTGGGTGGCGCGCTGTCGCCACTGGACGGCGTGGATCCCTCTGATCTGCGGATAGACGGCCTGCTTGCGCGTGCGAGCTCGGAGCAGGTGCTCGAGGTCGTGTTGGCGACGAATCTGACGATGACGGGTGAGGCGACAGCGTCGTTTCTCGCTGAGCAACTCCGATCGCTCGTGCGCGTCACGCGGCCGGCCAGCGGGTTGCCGGTGGGTGCCGATCTGGAACATGCGGACGAAGTGACCCTCGGACGAGCTCTAGCCGGTCGACGCGAGATGGAGTGACCAGCAGCTAGGCCGGTTCGACTAGGTGCCCGGAAGTCCGAGCCCGAGGTCGCCCAGGCCGCCCAGGTCTCCCATCGCGCCGCCCAGTTTCGACTGCTGAAGGTCGTTCGAGTTTCGAATCGCTTCGTTGACGGCGGCAAGGACCATGTCCTCGAGCATCTCGGGATCGTCGGGATCGATCGCTTCTGCTGCGATCTTGATCGCCTTGATGTCTCCGCCGCCTGTCGCGGTCACCTTGACCATGCCGCCTCCGACAGATGCTTCGACGGTCTGCTCAGCGAGCTCTTCCTGAGCCTTGGCCATCTCGGCTTGCATCTGTTGGACCTGTTGCATCATCTTGTTCATGTTGGGACGTTTCGCCATGTTCCCTCGCAGTCGCTGGTATTGGCTTCAGAGTACGTGAGCGGGCGGCAAAGCACGCAGCCGCATTGTGTCGCTACTGGTCGTCGACCTCTTGTGCATCGAACGTGTCTTTGAGCAGGGCCACGAAATCATCGACCGGATCCTGGGCCTTGCTGTCCATGTCGCTGTCGGATAGATCGGGTTCTAGACCACCCAGATCGGAATCCGCGTTCGTGTCGGCGTCGGCGTTCGGGTCGTTGCCGGTGGCCGCGCCCGCGTCGGTACCTGCGCTCATGTCGGTGGCGGGGCCAGGGGAGGGCGCGGGCGATGTCTGAGCTTCGGGCCGCTCGGTCTGCGGTGGTGGCGCGATGGGCTCCGGTTGCTCGGCGAGCCGGCAGCTCAAACGCAGCGGCCGTCCGACAACCTCCGCGAGTACTCGGCCAACGACGCCGGCGTGCTTGGGTTCGGCGGCTAGCTTCAGATGAAACGATGCCGAGGTAGGAAACTCCAGCGTCAGCGTGTCACCTTCCAGGCCAACGACTTGCGTCTCCGTGAAGACGGAGCCCGTTGGGATCGAGCGCTCCCTTACCGCAGGAATGATCGACTGTTGCCAGAGCTGTTTGAGCTCGCTCAGGCCAAGCGTTGGCGCGGCTGTCTCCGTCGCGGCGGGAGGCTCAGTCGGCGTCGTCGAGTCGGAAGCCGCTGGCGCGGGACCAGAATCCGACGCTGCCGAGCCGGAATCCGGCGAGGGCGCGGCGGGGAGGTTCGAGTCCTGCGTCGTCTCTGCCTGGAGCGCGCTAGCATCCGTCGCAGCTGCAGCTGGCTGAGAGGCCCGAGCATTCCCGACCGATTCACTATTCCCGGCCGGCGGGGCGCCGTCGCCAGACCGAGCACTCGCAGCGCCATCGGCTTTCGATGGGACCGGCGGTGCGGCCGCGACCCCGGCTGCGCCGGGTCGGTCGATCAAGCGCTCGACGCGTTCTAGCCTCACCTGCAATGCATCCGGGGAGCCGTCGCTCGCAGGTTTCGTGATGCGCACGAGTGCGAGCTCGAGTGGCAGCCGTGGGTCGCCGCCGTCGCGTTCCTCGGTGACGGCAAGGGTGAGCAGATCGAAGAGTCGGAGGATGGTTGCCTCGCCGAGTTGCCCAGCTTGGCTACGCAGACGTGCCCCGGTCTCGTCGGTTACCGGCAAACTCGCCGGCACCACTTCCAGATGCTGGAGGAGCAGAAGCCGACGGAGGTGCTCGAGCAGGTCGGTGACGACTCTCCCTATGTCCTGTCCGTTCTCGGCGAGCTCCTCGATAAAACTGAGCGCTCCGGCCGTATCGCCGTCGACCACGAGGTCGATGAGGCGGAAGAGCGCGTCCTCCTCGACCACTCCGAGCAGTCGCAAGACGGCTGGCACGTCGACCGTGCCGCCCGTGGCAGCCGCGAGCTGATCGAACGTCGAGATCGCGTCGCGGAAGCTGCCACGAGCCGACTGCGCTATCTGTGCCAACGCGGCATCGGGTGCCTCGATCTCCTCGCTTTCGGCGATTCGGCGCAGAACCTTCGTCATGTCGAGCAGACTCGGTCGGGCGAACTGCAACGTCTGGCAGCGTGAGCGAACGGTCGCGAGCATCTTGTCGAGCTCAGTCGTGCAGAAGATGAAAACGAGGTGCGGAGGTGGCTCCTCGATGAGCTTGAGGAGCGCGTTGAAAGCGTCTTTCGTGAGCTGAT
>JAUXJK010000274.1 GCA_030624785.1 Actinomycetes bacterium | reverse complement strand
GGGTCAGATCCAAAGATCTGCACGGCCAGGGGGCGTTCGTCTTCAGCGATTCTGAGGTAGCCGAGGGTGCGCTCGTTGCGATGGTGTAGGCCTTGACAGCTCACCATCTCTGAACACACGAGGCCAGCGCCGTGCTGCCGTCCCTGGCGGCGAAACGCCTGCACGCTGACGCCGGCCATCGGAGCAAGTACGAGCCGTGTCGGGATCTCGACGTTGCCGATCGAGAACGGCGTTGCGAGATCAGCTGCCACGAACTCATGCTAGTGGCCAATCCGTCTGAGTCCACTTCGCGCCAGTCTGGGAGGTATTGACGGATGCGGATCCCATTCGTACAATAAGGCCCGCGGCGTGGCAGCATGCCGTTTTCCCTATCCCAATCGCCCCTGACAGGACACGTGACTGCTGTGAGAGAAGTACTGCTGACACCGGAGGGCTTCGAGAAGCTCAAAGAAGAGATTGAGTATCTCTCGAACGAGAAGCGCCGTGAGGTCGCCGGAAGAATCAAACAGGCGCGAGAGTTCGGCGATATCAGCGAGAACTCGGAGTACGACGACGCAAAGAACGAACAGGCAATGCTCGAGCAGCGCATCGCGACGTATGAGGAGCGCCTCATGTCTGCGAGAGTCGTCTCGCCCAAGGAACTCGAGGATGGGATCGTCGGCGTCGGATCCAAGGTGAAGCTCAAGGACATCGACGCGAACGAGACCGTCGACTATGTCATGGTCGGATCAGCCGAGGCCGATCCCGAAAACAACAAACTTTCCAACGAGTCGCCCGTGGGACAGGCCATCATGGGCCGGAAGAAGGGCGAAACGGTTGAGGTTGCGGCTCCTCGGGGAAATCTTGAGTTCAAGATCGTCGACGTCAAGGCCGCGTAAGAACTGACGCCGGTACCCCTGCCAAGAAGGTTTCCCGGGCGCGACGAGATACGCGCCATTCTGCTCGAAGCGGAGCCGCTTGAGGCGGGCGAAGAAGGCCCTGAGCGCCGTCGGCTTGCGGGTCGCGTCCTGGCGCGCCGCGGCCACGGCAAGCTGACGTTTCTCGACCTTGTCGATCGTTCTGGCCGCATCCAGCTGCTGTGCGCGGCCGATCGCGCGGGCCCCATCGACGTCGATCTCGGTGACATCGTGGGCGTTGAAGGGTTCCCCGCTCGTACGCGTCGCGGAGAGGCGTCCCTGATCGTTGAGGAGTTCGTGACCCTCGCCAAGATCGATCGTTCCCTACCCGACACGTTTCACGGGCTGACCGATGTCGAGACGAGGTACCGGAAGCGCTACCTCGATCTCGCTATGAACGAGGACGTACGCGAAGACTTCATCACGCGCTCGAAGATGGTCGCGTCGATTCGTCGTTGGCTTGATGAACGGGGATTCATCGAGGTCGAGACGCCGGTGTTGCAGCCCCGATATGGCGGCGCATTCGCACGCCCATTTGTCACGCATCACAACGAGCTTGACGCGGATCTGTACCTACGAATTGCAACCGAGCTCTACCTCAAGCGCTGCATTGTGGGCGGGCTCGAGCGCGTCTACGAGCTCGGCAAGGACTTTCGTAACGAAGGCATCTCGTACAAGCACCAGCCAGAGTTCACGATGCTCGAGTGGTATGAGGCCTACGCCGACTACCGCGACACGATGGAGCGGATCGAGCAGCTCGTTGACCATGTCGCACGGGACGTGCTCGGCACAACCGAGGTGATGTTTCGAGGCGAGTCGATCAATCTTCAGGCTCCATGGGAGCGAGTGCGCCTGCCCGACGCGCTCGATGAGCTGGGCCTATGGATTCGCGACGAAACGGAGCTACGCGCTGCGCTCGTTGAACGCGACGCTGACGTGGAACGCCACCACACGTGGGCTCAACTGATCGATCACGCGCTATCGACGTTCGTCGAGCCCAAGCTCATTCGCCCGACAATTCTCTACGACTATCCCGTCGAGCTGTCTCCGTTTGCCCGAGCCACCGAATCTGATCCGAGCCTGGTCGAGCGATTCGAGTACTTCATCTGCGGCATGGAGCTCGGCAACGCGTTCACCGAGATCAACTCGGCTTCTGAGCAGGCGGAGCGGTTCGAGGGCCAGCAAGCAGAGCGTGCGGCGGGGGACACGCTGGCCGAAGAAGGCGATCCTGATTTCGTCGAGGCGCTCTCGTACGGGATGCCGCCAACTGGCGGAATCGGCCTTGGGATCGACCGCCTCGCGATGCTCCTCACGGGGCGCGAGACGATACGGGACGTGGTTCTTTTCCCGGCTCTTCGCCAGCAGTAAGAGTCCTGAAGCCGGCCTTCGCGCGCTCACTGCGCAGCCGTCGAACCTCGAGATCTGACTGTCCGCCGACGCCACTGGCCATCAAGTAGTGCGCGGCGTATCCGGCCCATTCGCCATAGGGTTCGAGCAGGCGAGCAGTGTCGGCTGCGGTGGCCTCCCGGCCGAGTCGTGCGGTGCAAAACCTCACGAGGCTCAGGTCTCCAACCAGTCCATGCTCGGTGCGACCGAGGCCCTCGAGACAGATCACGCCTGCCGACCAGGGCCCAAGCCCTCGCTCCCGCGTGAGCCAGGCGACTGCCTCGGACGTTGAGAGGTCGTGCAGTCGCTCGAGGTCGACGGTGCGCGAGAGCCTGACGAGCGTCGACGCCTTTCTCGCGACGAGGCCGAGCCGGCCAAGAGCGGCGACGCTGACGTCGGCGAAGGTCGATTGAGTGGGCGGCAGGAAGAACTCGCCGTGCGGCACGCAATAGCGTTTGATCAGCCGGCTCTCAAGCGCTTTCGCCTCGCGCGCCGTAATGAGCTGACCGCACAGTGCTCGCACCAATGCGTGGTAGACGCTCGCCCGGCGCAGCGGGCGCATCCCCTGAAAGCGGCGGGTTGCCTCGCCGATCAATGGGTCCAGGGCGAACGCCCTCAGAAAAGGCGTGTGATCGTCGTCCACCGCGAGTAAGTACCGAAGGCGCGCGGTGGCGCTCTCGGGCGCTTCTGATTGCAACTCGACCTCGAGGCGGCCTCTTTTTGCTTGGGTGACCCGGCCGTACGTAGGAACGCCCTCAACCTCGAACACCAGTTCGAGGACATTCTCACGCCGCCGTCGTGTCGGGTCCGTCGCACCATGTGCAACTAGCCGTAGGTCATATGGCCCAATCGGGGCAAAATGCGTCCGAACCGTTGCCATGAGCGGAGAGAGTAGGCGACCGACCTGCCTTCGGGCCGCCGGCGAACCCTCGGTACATCCGGGCCAGTCGCGTAACGTAGTGGATCTGCCGATACACGGTGGGAGCATGGACGTACCGATGCACCAGTTCGGTACCATCTGGGAATGGTTAACGGTGACCCTCGGTCTCACGGCCGAGTGGTTGAGAATTAGGACGAGAGCGAGGTAGCGGAGACGTGTTCGAGCGTTTTACAGAGCGGGCCCGCCAGGTCGTCGTTCTCGCGCAGGACGAGGCCCGGGCTCTCAAGCACAACTACATAGGCACGGAGCACATTCTTCTCGGACTCCTCCGGGAGGAAGAGGGGCTGGCGGCGAGGGTGCTCGAGAGCCTCGACATCACCGTCGAAGAGGTGCGAGCCCAGGTGGCGCGCATCGTCGGCCAGGGTGACGAGGTCACGACCGGGCAGAGTCCATTCACGCCGCGGGCGAAAAAGGTTCTTGAGTTGGCACTGCGGGAGGCCCTCTCACTGGGTCATAACTACATCGGTACCGAGCACATCTTGCTCGGTCTGGTGCGCGAAAACGAAGGAGTCGCAGCTCGAATTCTG
>JAUXJK010000217.1 GCA_030624785.1 Actinomycetes bacterium | reverse complement strand
TGCAACACGGTTGTGACGTGCCAGGCGGTGGCTGACTACTCGCGCGCAGCGGAGTGGACGGAGAAGGCTTCGGAGTGGTGTCGTCACGAGGATCTCTCGGGTCTACCGGGGATCTGCCGTGTCACGCGTGCCGCGATCCTCCGCATGGGAGGTTCCCTGGACGACGCACTCAAGGGGCTGGCCCGTGCTATTGAGGATCTCGAATCCTTCAACACCGGCGCGTACGCCGAAGCCCTGTATGAGCTCGGCGAGACCCACCTAGTACTTGGTGATCTCGCGGCTGCGGAAGCAGCCTTCGCACAGGCCCGAACGATCGGCCATCGTGCTGAACCCGGCCTCTCGATGTTGCGACTCGCAAAAGGCGATCCTGCCGGCGCGGCTCGTACGTTGCAGAGCGCTCTTGCAGAGGGCATAGCCGCGCCGCAGCGTGTTCGGCTCCTACCCACACTCGTTGAGGCCGCGCTCGCGGTGGGGGAGCCCGACCTCGCGCGGAGCGCCATCAGCGAGCTCGAGACGCTTACGCGTGATCTCGATAGTCCGATCATCGAAGTACAGCTTGCTCAGGCGCATGGCGCCTTTGCCCTACTGCCCTACTCGACGGCAGACCGGAGGAAGCGTCCTCTCAACTACGCCGGGCATTCATGCTCTGGAGCGGCGAGGTGCGAGCGCCCTACGAGGCGGCCCGGGCGCGGGTGCTGCTTAGTCGTGCTTACGCACAGGTAGGGGACGACAAGGGCGCAGCTTTGGAACTTGATGCGGCTCGAGCAGCGTTTGAGGCGCTCGGCGTCAAGGATGCTCTGGCCGCGCGGGAGCCGCTCCTTGGCCTCGGTGCCGCTCGCGACGTCACCAAGACCTTCATGTTCACTGACATTGCAGACTCGACACGACTGCTCGAACTCCTCGGCGATCACAAATGGCACCGCCAACTCAGGCATCAGTACGAACTCACGCACAGACTCGTTGCCGACCACGGAGGACGCGTCGTCAAGTCGACAGGCGACGGCGTCTTTGCGGTGTTCGACAGCACGACTCGGGCCCTTGACTGCGGCCTCGCTCTCCAGCGATCGGCGGCGAGTGAGCTGGTCGTGGACCTACGTATTGGCATTCATTCTTCCGTGGCCACCGAGTTTGCGGGTGATTTCGAGGGACGTGGTGTGCATCTGGCAGCGCGCCTCGTAGCTCGTGCCGAGCCGGGTCAGGTACTGGCGACGCACGACACCGTTCCAACGAGCAGTCGCTACGTCGTTTCGAGTCGATGGGTCGAGACGCTGAGAGGCTTCTCTGAGCCCGTCGAGATCGTCGCGGTTGACACGGCTCAAACAGGAACGAGCGTCGAGTCAGCGACCTAAACTGATCGGACATGGCTGAAGCTTTTCTCGTCGACGCGGTTCGAACGCCCATTGGCAAGAGGGGCGGTGGGCTCGCCGGCTACCACCCGGCTGAGCTCGCAGCGGTGCCGATCAGAGCTCTGCTCGACCGCACGGAGGTGCCGCCGGGCGAGATCGACGATGTTCAGCTCGGTTGTGTCAACCAGATCGGGCCGCAGACGAGCTGCATTGCGCGCACAGCATGGCTCACGGCGGGGTTACCCGAGCATGTGCCTGGCGTGACGATCGATCGGCGGTGCGGATCCTCGCTCCAGGCAGCACAGTTTGCGGCGACGACCGTCATGGCGGGTGTAGCTGACCTGGTCGTGGCTGGTGGAGTGGAAAGCATGAGCATCGTGCCGATCGGTTCGCCGCGCCGCGCGAGCGTCGAGGGACAGACGGAGCCGCTCCCTGGCCCGTTCGATGCGGACGGCTGGCGCGAGCGCTATGGCGAGGTCGCTCCGAGCCAGTTCCATGGCGCGGATCTGATTGCCGAGCGCTGGGGATTCGAGCGTGGGCATCTCGAGGATCTAGCGCAGGCTTCTCACGATCGCGCTGCCGCGGCATGGGCCGCCGGGCGGTTCGATGCGGAGGTCTGCGCAATGCCCGGAATCGATCGTGACGAGGGCATCCGCTCGCCCGTTGATCGTGAGAAAGTAGCCGCGCTCGAGCCACTGGCTCCCGGCGGCACGATCACCGCCGCGCTTTCCAGCCAGATCTCGGACGGCGCGGCCGCGCTGCTCGTGGCATCCGAGGAGGCCGTTGAACGGTACGGGCTGGAGCCCCTCGCACGTATCCACACCATGACGGTCGCTGGTGATGATCCGATGATCATGCTCACCGCGCCGCTTGCCGCAACCCGCAAGGCTTTCGAGCGGTCCGGCCTTGGGCCCTCTGACCTCGACGTCGTCGAGGTCAACGAGGCGTTCGCAACAGTTCTTGCGTTGTGTGAACAGGAGCTGGGATTCGACCGAGAGCAGGTCAACGTCAACGGCGGAGCGATCGCGCTCGGTCATCCACTTGGCGCGACGGGCGCCCGGCTGCTGACGACGCTGGTGCACGAGCTCTGCAGGCGCAACGTGCGCTACGGCCTCGCCACGCTGTGCGAGGCCGGCGGGATGGCCAACACGATGATTCTCGAGCGCGTCTGAGCTCCCGCTAGCTCGTGCGGCGCCCATCGGCGTCGTATTTGTAGACCCCGCGCGATGTCTTGCGGCCGAGGCGTCCAGCCGAGACCATGTCCCGCGCATCCGCAGGCGCATCGAAGCGCTCACCGTGGGTTTCGGCGAGCCCGTCGGCGCAAAGCAGAAACGTGTCAAGACCGACCATGTCCCCGAGTTCGAGCGGTCCCATCGGGTGATTGAGACCGAGACGCAGAGCCTTGTCGATGTCTTCCGGAGTCGCCACACCCTCCTCGAGCATCCGCATGCACTCGAGCCGGAGAATCACGGAGCACCTGGTCGTGATGAAGCCTGGAACGTCCTTCTGGCAAACGACGGTCTCCTTGCCGAGCCCGTGTGCAAATGTCCTGGCACGTTCCAGTGTTGCGTCGCTCGTGTCGGTGCCTGCCATGAGCTCAACGAGGGGCATCAGGGCCGGCGGATTGAAGAAGTGCATGCCCACAAGGCGCTCGACGGCACCGCCAAGCGTTGCGCCGGTGGCCGTGATTGACAGCTGACTCGTGTTTTTGTTCCGAGAAGACAGTCGGCGGGCGCCAGCCGCGCCGCCTCGGAGAGGAGAGCTTGTTTCAACTCCAGCTTCTCCGGCACTGCCTCCACGACTACGTCAGCGTCGCCAACAGCTTCTGCGAGGACACTCGTGAACCGCAGACGTGATAGCGCCTGCTCGCAGTCCTCGGGTGTGAACACCTCCTTGGTGGCAAGGCGTGCCAGGCTGCTCTCGATCATTGCCCGCGCTCGATCGAGCTGGGGATCATCGACGTCAAGAACCCAAACGTCGTGCCCCGCGCAGGCTGCGATCTGGACTATCCCGCTGCCCATGATCCCTCCGCCAAGCACGGAAACATTCATGGCCGGCGTCGGCCCTGCGCTTCGATGAGCGTCACGCGATCGAGCATAGTGTCTCGCGCGCCCGCGCAGGGCGACCGCATGTGAAGGCGACAGCGGAGCAGGGTCTGGCGATGGGCGCCGTTGCAATCAGGACGAGGGCGCGGCCATGAGTTCGCGTACCCGGCTGCCGAGCAGAAGCGCTCCGGGCCGGGGCGCTCCGCCCCGGAGCGGCGTGGTGCGTGCAGCGGCACCGAGTATGTTGCGCCCATGCTCCGAGGCACGCTCATCCATGACACGGACGGGCCGATCGGTGTGGCGATTTCGAGTGTCGGCGCGCCACTTGTACCCACCGTGGAGCTCGAAGCCCGCGTCGGTTGGGAACTCCGACCGGAAGGCCTGTGCCGCGCTGGTGTCTGCGTGCCGGTACCCGCAGCACGACGTGCCGATCTCGTCGCATCGGACGGTCGAGAGGTCAACGTCGCAGAACTCGCCGATCTATGCGGGCAACAGATGGCGCATGACGCCGAGCATCACGTGTGGGTTGTCGGATCAGATATCTCCGCTCGAGAGAGAGCGGCGATCGGTAGCGCGGCGCCAGATTTCGCACTTCCAGACCTTGCCGGTGTCGAGCATCGACTGAGCGACTTCCGTGGCTCCAAGGTGCTGCTTCTCTCGTGGGCATCGTGGTGAGGCTGCCGCAAGGACCTGCCGGTCTGGCAGGAACTCCACGAAGATCTGCTCGGGCGCGGTCTCGTCCTGATTGCAGTGGCGCTCGACACCGGTGGCGCACCAGTAGCTGGAGAATGGATACGAGCTGCGCAACCTGACTACCCGTGTCTGATCGACACGCGGCACGTCGTGGCGGGGCTCTACGGAATGTCCAACGTTCCCAGTGCCGTGTGGATCGATGAGGCTGGATGCATCGTTCGGCCGGCCGAGAACTGTGGTTCGAGTGATGCGTGGCGCTTCGGACTCGATCGGGGCACGGGCGAGATGGAAGCCGGCGTAGCCGCAGACGCAACGATGCGTCATGAGTTCTACTTCGCTGCTGTTCGAGACTGGGCTAACCGGGGCGCTGACAGCCGCCACGTTCCCAGGGAAGGCGGCTCAGGGAGTCAGACCGCTCTCGACGCCGATGAAGCTCGAGCCGCGGTCATCTTCCGACTCGCCACGCATCTACGTGAGTGCGGACACGTTGCGGCAGCCCGGAAGTGGTTCGAGGTCGCCGCAGACTTGTCGCC
>JAUXJK010000116.1 GCA_030624785.1 Actinomycetes bacterium | reverse complement strand
CCCACACCCCCCGCTCCTAATACGGCTACGCGCACGTTTCGAGCCTCGCGGGGGTCTACAAGCGACAGTGAATCGTCCGCGAGGGCTCGAGCACGGGTCGCCGCTACGAGACCGACTCCGGCCGTCGCAGCAGCGACGAGCCACGCGATCGACCACGAATCTGTCCCGTCCACGAGCACCCCAAGCAGCGGTGGCACGACGAGCGCACCCGCGTAGCTGAAGAAGAGTGCCGCACCGGTTGCTCGCCCGACATTCGAGGGGCCCACGCTCTCGGCCGCGACCGTCACATAGACGGTATTCCAACCGATCGCGCAGAAGCCAAGGACGAAGAGAGCCGGCCAAAGGACAACGCTCGAATCGACCGCCGCAACGACAATCAGCGCCGCCGCGGCTCCAACCGAGGCAAGTTGCAAGGCCACGAAGCGCGAGGTCACTAAGCGATCTGATATGACGCCCCAGACGATGCGACCGCTTGTGCCGCCGGCCAGCGCAAACGCGATCGCCCAACCGGCAACGCGTGGACTGTAGTCGACCTTGTCAACCAGATATACAGCGAGCAGCCCGAGCGTGGAGAGCTGGATGCCTGCCATGAAGAATCCGTACACGCCCATGGGGAACTGGGTCGGACTTCTCACCTTGTCCTGATCGGAGGATGCCCTTGGATTCGGTGCGGCTCCCGCAACGATGACTCCGCCAAGCCCGACGATCACGCACACGAAGAGCGGAACAAGTACCGCGGCGCGCCAATCCGCCGCCTCGGCGACGCTGGGCAGGAGAAGCGCCCCTAGTAGCCCTCCAAGGGTAAAGCCCGTCTGCTTCAAGCCCATGAGCAAGCCCCGACGTCTACGGGATACGTTCATCGCGACGAGAACGTTGGTGGCCGGATCACCCGCACCCATGGCCAGACCTGCAAGGGCGATTCCTAAAAAGAACACGGCTTGACTCGGCGCAGCGGCGACGACGACAAGCGCCAGCGCCTGACCGCCGAGACACACCCCGAGCATCCGCCCCGGCCGAACTCGATCGGTCAAGCGACCCGCCGGAATCGTGGCGATCAACGCACCGATGAACACAACGCCAACAACGCCTCCCACCCCGAACGTCGAAAGGCCGAACTCATCGCGGACGAACGGTGAGATAGCAGCAAGCCCAACGGCGCCGAAAGCTGCGGCTGTCTTGCCGCCGACCGCGAGGGCGAGCTCAGCTCCGACCGAACGCCCGTCTGCGGCGTCCGCTCCACCGAGTGAGTTGTGCATCGACAACGGAGCCTACGCTGCAGGGTGGCGCCACTGCTCTAGCCTCCTGGTTGCGAGCGTTCTGCCAACGACCGGAGGCCAAAGCCATGCCTGAACCGATCAAGGTGACCGTCTACAACGACCCCGGCTGTCCCTGGGCGTACTCAGCAGTGCCAGCCCTGCGCGTGATCGACTGGCGATACGGCGATCAACTCGACTGGCGCCTGGTCCTCATCGGCCTTGCCGAGCGAGGAGAGCAGTACGTGGAGCGCGGGTACACACCGGTGTGGATGGCACAGGCCTACGTAAAATTCGGCCGCTATGGCATGCCCTTTTCCACAACGCCGCGGGCGCGTGTGCTCGGGACAGGACGCGCCTGCCGCGCGATCGCCGCAGCGCGATTTCTCGAGCCGGGAACGGAATGGCTCGCGTTCCGGGCGCTTCAGCTCGCCTGGTTTACGACCCAGCTCCTCCTCGACGAGGACGAGGGCATCCTCGCTGCGCTCGGCACGGCCTCAGGAATTGATGCCAAGGCCATCGTCTCCCACATCGAGGACCCCGAGGTCGAAGCCGCCTACACACGCGATCATGCGGAAACCCGAACCGCGGCAGGTTCGGCAACAGAGCTTCAAGGAAAGGCCGCACAAACTGATGGGCCTGTTCGATATACCGCGCCCTCGCTCGTTGCCGAAAACGGAGAACTCCGGCTCGAAGCCGGAGGTTTTCAACCGGTCCAGACCTACGATGCCATTATCGCCAACGTCGATCAAACGTTGACGCGCGCTGAGGCTCCTGAAACACCCGAGCCGCTGTTTGAACGCTTTCCGGAAGGATTGACTACTCAGGAGGTAGCGGCACTCCTCACCCAGGGGAACGACGAGCCCGATGAGCAGGCAGCTCAGATCGCCCTGCTCGAACTCGTCGAGGGCGGCACGATACGACGCGTCGATCTAGGAGACAGCGCTCTCTGGCTGCCCCCGGTCGCGTAGGGGTCGACACCGCCTAGAGTGCGAGCCGTGCGTGCGCGCCCGCGCTCGTCGAACAGCAGATCGAGGAACTGTGCTCCCGAGTCACGGCCGTTTTAGCTACTCACCCATCACCGAGCGCCCCGAGTTCACGTGGCCCGGTGGAAAGCGGCTCGCGGTCTACGTCGCCGTGTGCGTCGAGCATTTCACCTACGGAGAAGGCGGGCTGGGGCTGTCTTATTCGCCGGGTATTCCGCACCCCAACACATACAACTGGGCCTGGCGCGAATATGGCAACCGGGTAGGCGGCTGGCGCGTTCTCGACCTGCTTGCGAGCCACGATGTCGCGCCGACGGTGCTTGTGAACTCCTCCTGCTACGGGCACTGCCCACAACTACTCGAGGCATTCGCGGGCGCAGGTGCCGAGATCGTTGGGCACGGTCGCACCAACTCCGAGCTGCAGAACGGGCTCGAAGAAACCGCCGAGCGGGCATTGATCGTCGAGGTTCGCGACGCAATCATCGCCGCAGGTTCAGGCACTCCGCAGGGCTGGATGAGCCCGGGAGCTAACCCGAGTTCATCAACCGAGGACATCCTGGCTGAGGAAGGGTTCACGTACACGCTCGATTGGCCCCTCGACGATCAGCCGACCTGGTTGTCTACTCGCGGCGGCCCGCTGCTGAGCGTGCCGTATCCACAGGAGGTCAACGACGTCCCGATGGTTGCCCTCCACCACGGCACCGGCCCGGCGTTCGAAGAGATGGTCGTCGACAACTTCGACGAGCTTCTTGATCAGTCGGCAGAGCAGTGCCTCGTCTACGGCATCGTGATCCACACGTTCATCGTCGGCCAACCTTTCAGGCTGCGCCGGTTCAGAAACGCACTCGATCACATGCTCGCCCGCAGCGACGACCTCTGGATCACGACCCCAGGAGCCATTGCCGAGTATTGGCGTGAGAGCGTTCAGCCACCCGCCGACGCTCAGTGATGTACCGATGAGCGAGCTGTCGGTTGGTATCGCCGGCCTGGGAACGGTCGGCAAGGAGTTGGCTCAGCGACTAACGCGAGACGTCGAGGGAGTCTCGGTCGTCGCTGTCTCGGCGCGCGACCAAAGTCAGGCACGCTCGTGGCTTGCCGACGCGGCGCTCAGCGCCGACGTCGTCGACTTCGATGAACTCGCGCTCCGCTGCGACATCGTGATCGAATGCGCTCCGGCGCATCTGCTGTCTGCAATCGCCACGCCAGTGCTCAGGTGTGGCAAGGAGTTGATCACGCTAAGCGCGGGCGCGTTGCTGAACTCGCCCGAGCTGATCGAACTTGCCGAGGCATCGGGTGGACGCATCACGATTCCTTCTGGCGCGCTTCTGGGCCTCGACGCGGTTGGAGCTGCGGCCGAAGGAGAGATCAAGACAGTCGAGATGACAACGCGCAAGCCGCCAGGCGGCTTGGCCGGAGCGCCGTACATCGAGCAGTCGAACATCGACCTCGACGCAGTCGCCGAACCGACCCGGGTTTTTCGAGGCACGGCGCGCGAGGCCGCCCATGGCTTCCCGGCGAACGTGAACGTTGCAGTCGCCCTGGCGCTTGCCGGTATCGGCCCCGACAGAACGATGATCGAGATCTGGGCTGACCCCACCCTCACGCGGAATACGCACAGAATCGACGTGTCCTCTGATGTCTCAGACTTCTCGATGACGATCGAGAATGTTCCGAGCGAAAACCCACGAACCGGGCGTATCACCGCACTCTCGGTGGTCAGCCTGCTGCGCAAGCGTGTCGCCGTTCTACAGGTGGGTTCCTAGGTCAAATCTGCGTGCGCGTCCCTGGTAGCTCGGGCGCTACGCAGCACGGTCAGAACTCCGGTGCCGCGCATCATCAGCGTCAGGAACGTAAAGCCGATCAGAACGTTCCAGACGGTCAGGGCGAGCTCCATCCCGACCCCGAAGGCCAGCACCGTCCCAGGAGACGCCGCTCCGGCCAACAGGACGATGAGTAGTGCCTGCCGCGGTCCGAGGCCACCGGGCGTCGCAGGAACCAGCGTGCTCAGGCTGCTTGCCGCTTGAACGAGCAACGCGTTGAGCAACGTCGCGTCGACGTGAAAGGCGTCCAGAAAGAAGTACGCGCCACCGATGCGACTGCCCCAGCCGAGCAGTTGGTAGCTGGCGACCTGACGAACGTAGCGGCCCGGCGTCGCCAGGATGACAACGCCCTGCCGGACGCGATCCCAGAATCGTCGAACGCGGCTCTGAATGAGTAGGACACTGAGCGCGAGAGCCACGACAAGCACAGCGAGTATCCAAGGGTGCCGCGCATACCACCCGATCTCAAACAGTGGAAGGCTGGTGAGCTGCGGCATTCCTGGGAGAACGCCGGTCTGCCACGCTACGAGGATGATCGTGCCGCCCACGATTGCATCCAGAACACCTTCGGCGATGAACGTCGAGGCGAGCGTCGGATAGGTGGCCTTCTCAATTCGCCGGTGAACAAGCATGAGCTTGACTGCATCGCCAAGCCTCGCTGGAACAATGGCGTTGACACCGATGCCCGCGTATGTTGCGCCAAACACGGTTAGCCATCGCAGCGGCGTCGCCGGATAGGCAGCCCGGAGAATGTTCCGCCAGGCGATCGAGCGAAGCGCGATATTGGCCATCGAGAACAGCAGCCCGATACCAAGCGCGACGAAGTCAACGTCTGCGATCCGCTCACCGAGAGCCTCGAGCGCGCGAGCGAAAGCGGCTACCGAGTCGCGAGCGGCGGCGAATCGCACGGGCAATCCCGCTCGCGACTCTGGATCGATGAGCACGACAAGAGCGACCAGACCGGCCGCGAGCGCGAGCGAGACGGCAAGTACGAGCATCCAGGCTCGACGGCGGCTTCGTACCCTGGCTACCTCGTTCATCCCATCAGCGCTCCGGCGGGCTGGCGAGCACCGAGCGCCGACCCGCGGCCGTTGTCATCAACAGCGCTACGGCGGCGAGAAATCAGATTCCGACGAGCAGCACGATTGCGACGTAGTGGCACGCGACCGCACCAATCACGAACAGATGAAAGATCTCGTGGAAACCGAAGACTCGCGGAAACGGGTTTGGTCGTTTGAGCCCATAAACGACGGCACCAAGCGTGTAGAGCAGGCCACCCGCGAGCACCAGGCCTACCGCAGAGTTGCCGCCCGATCCGAGTGCCTGGGGAATCGTGGCGACGCCGAGCCAGCCGATCAGCACGCCGATCGTCGCTGCGAGCCAGCGCGGGCCGTCTACCCAGACGATCTTCATCACGATCGCGATGAGGACGCCAGACCAGACTGCCCCGAGGATCGCGATCTTCCAAATCCCGCTAAGAGCGAGTAGCACGTATGCCGTGTACGAGCCGGCAATACACATGTAGAGCATCGCGTGATCGATACGTCGCATGACAGCGCGCTCTGGTGGAGACCATGGGAACCGGTGGTACAGCGCACTCGCGGCGAACATCGCGGTGACGGAAGCGGCAAACACCACGGTGGCAAGTCGCGGAACGATGCCGGGCGATGCGACCAGAAGAATCGCGCCCAATGAGCAGGATGCGAAAAATGCCAGTAGATGGGAAACGCCCCGAAGCAACGGAGCGTCGTCGGCGATCGATCGCGCGCGTTGCGAGTGGCTCGACAGCGCTACTGGTGAGATTTGCGCCTCCACGCTCGGAAGGCTCCATCGGGCCGCACAAACGCGCGGACATTTCTCGCCTTCGTTGCTAGGGAGCGTAGCAACCCTCCCCTCTAAAGCTGACGGCAGAGCCTCCTTTCTCAACTCCGTGTGCCAGGCAGTACAGAGGTCGCGGCCACGTGGGCTAGCCCTATACTCGCGCGATGCCTGATGGGCCTCGAAGCACGCCCACCGGCGGCGATCATCCGAATGTCTGAGACACCGCCGACGAACGAGAAGCTCCTCGCCTGGGTTCAGGAGGCCGAACAGTTGTGCGGCCCGAACCGTGTGAATTGGTGCGACGGTTCGAGCGACGAGTACCGAGCAATGGCAGACGCGATGGTCGAGACAGGCACCGCGGAGTGGCTCGACGAGAGTATCCGGCCAAACAGCCTGCTAAGCCGCTCCGACCCTGCAGACGTCGCCCGTGTCGAGGATCGCACGTATATCTGCCCAACGCACGAGATCGATGCTGGCCCAACGAACAACTGGGCCGACCCCGTCGAGATGAAGAGCAAGCTGACCAAGCTGTTCGCCGGCTCGATGGAGGGCCGCACGATGTACGTCATTCCCTACAGCATGGGCCCCATCGGCTCGCCCATCGCCCAAACGGGTGTGCAGATCACCGACTCCCCGTACGTCGTCGCGAGCATGCACATCATGACGCGGGTCGGACAAGAGGTGCTTGACACGCTCGGAAGCGGCGACTTCGTCCCCTGCCTGCACTCGGTAGGTATGCCGCTGGCACCCGGTGTCTCCGACGTGCCATGGCCT
>JAUXJK010000091.1 GCA_030624785.1 Actinomycetes bacterium | reverse complement strand
GCGACGAGGGCTGTCAGAGACGAGACGCCGATCACGAGAGGCTGCCAGTTTGGTAGATCCATCGCGCCTGCCGCGTCGGCGGCGGCCAGCGCCGCGCCAACACCGAGTCCTGCCGTCGGGAGCAGGAACAGCAACAACATGCCGGCGACGGTTCCCAGGAGCCGCCACCACGAATATTCGAGCTCGTCGAAGGCGGTTCGGCGGACCATTCGCCAGATCGGGCCAAACGAGTCGTAGCGGCGTACGGATCGTACGTCTCGGCGCGATATCGCTAGCCGCAGCCGTGGGTCGATGCCTTTGATGGCGCGCGCGAGATTCACGTCGTCGATGATCTCGTTGCGAATCCGTTCAAGCCCGCCAGCGGCCCTCAGCGTTGCAGCGTTGACCAGCACGCACCCTCCAGCCGCAGCAGCAACGGACGTCGTGGGATCGTTGACCCGGCGCATGGGGTACAGAAGGTTGAAGAAGAACACGAACGCCGGAATGAGCGCTCGTTCTGCGAGGCTCGAGCAATGAAGTCGAGCCATCCGGCTGTTTAACGCGAGATTCCGATCCTCGCTTTCGGAAACCAGCGTCCGCAGTGAGTGGGGTTGGTGTGCAATATCGGCGTCTGTCAATAGGTAGTAGTCAGGAGTTTCTGGTCGACCTGCTCGAAGACCCTGCTCGAGCCCCCAGACCTTTCCGATCCATCCGTGTGGAAGCTCCGAGCCTCGAACGACTGTCAGTCGATCAGCACACTCGTGTGTCGCAGCCTCTCGGGCAGCCACGGCGCCGGTATCGTCACTCGAGCGCTCATCGACGAGCACGATCTGCCACTCGCCCTGGTAGTCCTGGGCGATCAACGCCGCGATGGTTTGCGGCAAGACGCTGGCCTCGTTGTGCGCCGGCACGACAACCCGCACGCTTGGCCATGAATTCGGCGGAGGAGGTGGCGTCTCGTCCTCAGCGACCGGACGAAGCTGCCAAGCTCTCTTGGGGTCGAAGAGCACGCGGATCCACACGAGCGCCGCCAGCGAGCAGGCGACGCCTAGAGCCAGTGCAAGTGCGGTAGGCACAGACCCAGCCTTTCGCAGATCACTCGCTTGATGCAACGCGGCCTCGGCAGGCGACGCGGGAGCATCCCTGCCGGGGGTGGCGCTTGGATACCCTGTCAGCATGTCTTCGATGCCGGTCGATCGCTACCGCCGCTACGGCGACTGGGAGTTCGGCGAGCTCGACCTTCCTGATCGCACGTGGCCGGACCGCGAGATTACGAGTGCGCCTGTCTGGTGCTCGGTAGATCTGCGCGACGGGAATCAGGCACTGATCGATCCGATGGATACCGCGCGGAAACGGCGGATGTTCGAGTTGCTTGTCGAGATCGGCGTCAAGGAGATCGAGGTCGGCTTTCCCGCGGCGTCTCAGATTGACTTCGATTTCGTGCGCGAACTCGTGGAGGAGCGGCTGATACCGGAGGACGTCACGATTCTGGTGCTGTCTCAAGCACGCGAAGAGCTTCTACAGCGGACGTTCGAAAGCGTGCGTGGAGCACACCGCGCAATCGTTCACCTCTACAACTCCACGTCAGAGCTGCAACGTCGAGTCGTCTTTCGGTCGGACCGGGCCGGCGTGGCCGAGATCGCCGCGCACGGCGCGATCGTCTGCCGCGACCTCGCGCGCGACATGCCCGAGACGGATGTTCATTTTCAGTACTCGCCCGAAAGTTGGACGGGCACCGAGATCGGATACTCGCTCGAGGTGTGTGAGCAGGTCGTAGATATCTGGCAAGCAAGCCCCGATCGTCCAGTGATCCTCAACCTCCCAGCGACCGTCGAAATGTCGACGCCCAACCTCTACGCCGATCGGATTGAGTGGTTCCATCGGAACATTTCCCACCGGGATGCGATCGTGCTCAGTCTTCACCCGCACAACGATCGCGGCACTGCGGTGGCGGCTACCGAGCTCGCGCTAATGGCGGGCGCCGATCGAGTTGAAGGGACATTGTTCGGAAACGGGGAGCGAACAGGCAACGTCTGTCTTGTGACCCTTGCGCTGAATCTGCTGAGCCAGGGCGTTCCGCCCGATCTTGACTTCTCGGAGATTGACGAGGTCCGGCGCGTGGCCGAGTACTGCAACCAGCTGCCTGTGCACCCGCGCCACCCGTACGTTGGCGAACTCGTCTACACGGCGTTCTCAGGTTCGCACCAGGATGCGATCAAGAAGGGCCTCGAAGCGCTCGAAGATTCCGACTCCCAGTTCTGGGAGGTTCCGTACCTTCCGATCGATCCGAAGGATGTGGGCCGTAGCTACGAGGCTGTAGTCCGCGTGAACAGCCAGTCTGGCAAGGGCGGCGTTGCGTATGTGCTCAAGAACCAGCGGGGCCTCGACCTGCCCAGGCGAATGCAGATCGAATTCTCCGGTGTGATCCAGAAGATCGCCGATGCGAAGGGGGGAGAGATCACTCCCGAGCTGATCTGGCAGACGTTCGAGGCCGAGTACCTAACCACCGTCAGCCCAGTGGAGTTTCTCGGGTTCCGTGCTACCGATACTTCGGACGTCGAGGGCTCTGTGATCGAGGCCACGTTGAACGTCGAAGGCGCTGAGCGGACCGTGACTGGTCGCGGAAACGGCCCGATCTCTGCGTATGTCAACGGTCTCGCCGAATCCTGCGGATTCGACGTTCGCGTCGCCGACTATCACGAGCACGCTCTCAGTGAGGGCGCCGGAGCGCAGGCCGCCTCCTACATCGAAGTAGCCGTAGGCGATCGGATGCTCTGGGGGGCCGGCGTCGACCCCAATATCGTCAGCGCGTCTCTTCGCGCGGTCACGAGTGCCGTGAACCGAGCGGCAGCAGCGGGCGCGCTCTAGCTACGAGATCCGCCGGCTGCGCTTCTCAAGAGTGTGTCTATACACCGACGCGTCCATGCAGTGTTGAGGTTTGTCCATCGCAGCTAGGTTGGCCGCAATAGGACTACTCGACGGCCTGGCCCCTGTACGCGTGCTACCGTAGCCGGCGAGCCGTACGGCTCCGGCTTCTCGCCCCGTCTGGGCCTGCCAGCACTCTGATATCGCCTGTTAGACTGGGCTTCGGAGAGGCGGCGTAGCTCAGTTGGTTAGAGCAGCGGGATCATAATCCGTGTGTCGGAGGTTCGAATCCTCCCGCCGCTACTACCCCGGACAAGGTTTGAATGGCTAAGAAGAGTGGAGTTCGAGCAGCGATTACGCTTGCGTGCACAGAGTGCAAGCGGCGCAACTACGAAACCGTAAAATCCAAGCGGAACACTCCCGATCGGGTTGAACTCAAGAAACACTGCCGCTGGTGTGGAAGCCACACCGCGCACCGCGAGACCCGGTAGGGATGTTGACCTAACCCGCGAATGCCGACCTAGAAGACTATGGCAAAAAACTCACGTTCAGGACGCAAGGACGGCGGGCGCTCGAGCAGCGACCGCACATCGGGCAAGCCCGATGCTCCCACATCGAAAAGCAAGGGCGGTGGTGATGCCGCCGATGCTGCCCCGAAGAAGACTCGCCGCGAGCGAGCGGCGGAACGGCGGCAGGCAGTGCAGGCCGGCGGGAAGACCAAGAGCCAGACCGGAGGCAAGAAGGAAAAGCGCGGCGGATTCATACGTTTCGTTGGAGAATGCGCAGCCGAGCTCCGCAAGGTCGACTGGCCCGGTCAGAAGCAACTAATCTCCGCAACAATCGCGGTTCTGGTTGCGGTAGCGGTCGTGGGCGCCTACCTTTGGGCCGCAGACGAGGCACTCAGTCGCCTCGTGCGTAACGTTCTCCTAGCAGGGTGAGTCAATGTTCAACTGGTACGTCATCAACACATATTCCGGGCACGAGAACAAGGTGAAGACCAATCTTGAACATCGAGTCGTGTCGATGGGCCAGCAGCCGCGTTTCCGGCGCGTCGTCGTTCCGACCGAACAAGTTATCGAGACCAAGGACGGTCAGAAGATCCAGACCGAGAAGCGAGTCCTGCCGGGCTACGTCCTTGTCAACATGGACATGACCGACGAGGCCTGGACGGTAGTAAAAAACACTCCCGGAGTAACAGGGTTCGTTGGTGCGGCAAACAAGCCCGTGCCGCTTTCGCAAGGAGAGGTCGATCGAATTCTGAATACTGCTGCGCCCGCGGCCGAGCGGCAGCGGGCAATGGCCGAGTTCGGATTGTGCGAGACGGTCAAGGTTACGTCTGGCCCGCTCTCTGATTTCGATGGCGAGATCGTCGATGTGAACGGTGATCAGCAAAAACTCAAGGTGCTTGTGAACATCTTCGAGCGCCAGGTACCGGTCGAGCTCAGCTTCGATCAGGTCAAGAAACTCGACTAGACATGCCAGGCGACGTCGTAACCGTTATCAAGCTCCAGATTCCCGGTGGTCAGGCGAATCCGGCGCCGCCGGTTGGTCCAGCGCTCGGTCAGCACAGCGTGAACATCATGGATTTCTGCAAGGCGTTCAACGCGCAGACCGCAGACCAGAACGGGCGGATTACTCCGGTCGAGATCAGCGTTTTTGAAGATCGCTCATTTACGTTCATCACCAAGACGCCACCGGCCGCGGTCCTCATCAAGGAGGCTGTGGGTCTGGCGAAAGCGTCGGGCGAGCCGCACCGCGTAAAAGTGGGGATTCTGATGAGCAAGGATCTGCGCGCGATCGCCGAGACCAAGATGCCCGATCTGAATGCTCGTGACATCGATGCTGCAATGAAGGTCGTCGCAGGTACTGCTCGCTCGATGGGTGTGCTCGTACAGGGCATCGACTCGGCGGGCGCTATCGGCGATTTCGCGGATGCGCCTCCGCCTGAAGTTGAGGACGAGCCGTCGTCTGACGCCGAGGCGCCAGATGCATCCGACTCGGCCGATACGGCTGACTCTGGAGACGCGAATGGCTAAGCGAGGAAAGCGTTATGCGGATGCTCGAGCACGCATCGACCCGGAGCGGGCCTATTCGCCTCTCGAGGCCGTACGGCTATTGAAGAGCGCCGGCGATACGAAGTTTGATCAGACCGTGGAGGTCCATTTCAATCTGGGCCTGAACGTCCGGCACGCCGACGAACAACTCCGCGGAACGCTCATGCTTCCCCATGGAACCGGCAGATCACTGAGGGTTGCCGTATTCGCCGAAGGCGACAAGGCCCGCGAGGCTGAGGAAGCCGGCGCGGACGTGGTCGGCGCAGCCGATCTCGGTGAGCGAATCGAAGAGGGATTCGACGATTTCGACGTCACGATTGCAACGCCCGACATGATGGGCGTGGTCGGCAAACTCGGACGCATTCTCGGCCCTCGCGGCAAGATGCCGAACCCCAAGAGTGGCACCGTCACCATGGATGTGGCCAAAGCCGTTAGCGACTCGAAGGCCGGGAAGCTCGAATACCGGACCGATCGCGGCGCCAACGTCCATCTCCCGATCGGCAAGAAGAGCTTCGAGGAGCGCCAGCTGCTCGAGAATTATGCCGTGATCGTCGAAGAGATTGCGCGCATCAAGCCCGCATCGACCAAGGGTCGCTACATCAACTCTGCGACGCTTGCGACCGCAATGGGACCACCCGTGAAGGTCGACCCGACACGAACCCGTTTGATCGTTGAAGAGCTCGACGACCCATCGGTGGCGCTCGGCGAAGCGGACAACGGGTAGGTGAACCAGTAGTAGTTGGCTAGTTAACAAATCGTGGACCCCATGAAGGGTTCACGTGTCGCCATAGACCACCGGCAGCCTCGAGGCAGAAGTCCGGTCGAGGCGGCCTGGCCTGAAGCATGAGCTTCCTGGACGGGCGCGCCTCCGGTGCGAAAGTGAGGAAGGAATGCTCAAAGAACGCAAGCACGAGCTCGTCGATGAACTAGCGAAGAAGCTTGGTGACGCTTCGACGCTAATCGTCGCGGACTACCGAGGCCTCTCGGTGGGACAGTTTGACGAACTTCGAACCGAGCTCTACAAGCATGGGGCACGGTTTACGGTCGTCAAGAACACGCTCACGATGAGAGCTGCCGAGAAGGCTGGGATTGCAGGGCTCGACGAGTTCCTGACCGGTCCGAGTGCCATCGCATTTGTCACGGACGGCGACATGGTCGCTACAGCGAAGGCTTTGGTCGAGTCGGCCAAGGAGACCGAGATCCTCACGCTTAAGGGTGGGTTGCTCGACGGAAGAAGGATCGACGGCGACGAGGTTCATGCTCTGGCCGAGCTTCCGCCATTCGACATTCTGCAAGGGACCGTCGTCGGGGTCATCGCTGCACCGCTTACCCATTTCGTATCACTCGTTGCCGCACCGCTTCGCGACGTCGTTGGTGTTCTGGATGCGCGAATCCGACAGCTCGAGGAACACGGAGATGTCTCCGCGGACGCGCCGGCTGAGGACAGTGACGGAGAAGCGTCAGACGGCGGCGATGTCGACGCGGAGCCACTAACAAATGCTGCCGGGGCGTCGGAGGATGATGCGCCGACGCCCGAGGCGTCAGATGATCCGGAATCGACCATAGAGAACAGCAATGCCGAGGAGAACCAAGGCAAGGAGGACGATGAGAATGGCGACAACTGATGAGATCGTCGAGCAGCTAGGCAAGCTTTCAGTTCTGGAGCTCGTCGAGGTCAAGAAGCGTCTCGAAGACGAGTGGGACGTGACCGCGGCCGCACCTGTCGCGGTCGCCGCCGCAGCACCCGCCGATGATGGCGGAGGAGCTGAGGCCGTTGAGAAGACCGCGTTCGATGTTGTGCTCGAGGCAGTGGGTGACAAGAAGATCCAGGTGATCAAGGCGGTGCGCACGATCACCGGTCTCGGGCTCAAAGAGGCCAAGGAGATGGTCGATGGCGCCCCAACGGTGATCAAGGAAGCCGTCGCCGCCGAGGAGGCCGAGTCATTCAAGTCACAGATCGAAGAGGCCGGCGGAACAGTCGAGCTCAAGTAGATCGACGCCGCAGATGAGGTGGCGACTGCCGTGCTGGGCTCGTGAAATCTCGTTGAGGCCAGTCGGCAGGTAGCCCTGGCAGCGTCTGCTACGCTTCCAGGGCTATTCCACCGGTACCGGCCGGGCGACTTGCGCAGCAGGTCTCCGTTCTGGTACGCTTCTTGTTCGCGCCGCCGTCTTGCGTGTACGCACGCCCTATTGTTGAATTGTCCTGCCTAAAGGGAGGTCTGCTTCGTGGCCCCGAAGGTCGTCGCGCGCCCTGAGCGCACGAGTTACTCACGTCTGAAAGACGCACTCGACCTTCCGAACTTGATCGACATCCAACGTACTTCTTTCGACTGGTTTTTGAGAGAGGGACTGCAGGAGACGATTAACGATATTTCGCCGATTGAGGACTACACGGGCACTTTGGCCGTGGAGTTCGGCGAGTATGAGTTCGGAGATCCGCAATTTTCAATCCTCGAATGCCGAGAGAAGGACCTCACGTATGAGGCTCCACTTTCGGTCGTAGTCCGCTTCGTCAACAAGGAAACCGGCGAGATCCGGGAGCAAACCGTCTTCATGGGGAACTTCCCGATGATGACGAATGCTGGAACATTCATCATCAACGGCACCGAGCGGGTCATCGTGACCCAGTTGGTGCGGAGCCCGGGCGCATATCTCATGCAGCCCAAGGACGCCGCGAAGCAGGTGTTCATTGCCAACCTCATGCCCGCTCGTGGTTCGTGGCTTGAGATCGAGATCGACAAGAAGGGCGTCGTCTACGCCCGAATCGATCGCAAGCGAAAGCTGCCGATCACCACGCTACTTCGTGCACTTCCGGTCGAGGACCCATCGACCGGAGCTGAGATCGATGCGACGACCAACGAGAACATGCTCAAGTTGTTCGACAACTCG
>JAUXJK010000013.1 GCA_030624785.1 Actinomycetes bacterium | reverse complement strand
TGTCACGCTTCTCGCGAGCAACTTCCGCAGGCTTCTCGTCCATGCCTACAACCTGAGGCGCGTGGACGAAGGGAAGATCACCAACAAGCTCGCTCAGCACATCACTTGGCCCGTACAGCGTGGGCAGAACGTCAACAGACGCCACGTCGCGAGCGCCGTGCAGAATCACGTCCGGTGCGTGGTCGCCCCCCATTGCATCAAGGGCAACGCGAACGGGGGCCATCTCAGGGAGTCGGAAGGTCGAGGGGCTCGACTTCGCGCCCGCGGTATGTCCCGCACGCGGGACATACGTGATGAGGTCGCCTCGGACGGCCACATTGCGGGCATGCGACGATTGCCTCGGGCTTCAGCTTGTGAGTCGCCCGGCGCCTGTCGCGGCGCGATTTCGAGGTTTTTCTTTTAGGTACAGCCATTGGGACGACTGCTGAGTATACCCACACCCTGGCGGCGCACAATCTGGGGGAGTCAGTCGGTGAGTTCGGCCCGAAGCTCCTCAAGCTTCGCCCAGCGCGAGTCGCCCGTAGGCGTCTCGCAGCCGCACGGGCCCTCACTCTGCGGACGGCCGCAGCTAGAGCACAATCCGGCGCACGATTCGACACAAAGAATCTTGTCGGGCAACGACAGGAGAGCGGCATCGCGCGCCCATGCGGACACGTCGAGAATGTCGTTCTCGAGATACGGGTTCTCAAGCTCGTCATCGGTCTCTGCTTGGCCGTCGGTGGCCTCATATTCCGTGCGCTCGACTCGTACGTCGACGGTTGCGGGCTCGAGGCAGCGCATGCATGGCCCGCGTAGCGTCGCTGTAAATGCAAGCGTGGAGAGGATGCCGGTGGTGGCTCGCGTGAGCGTAATGCTGGCAACGGGACAGGGAAGGTCGAATACGAAGGTCTGGCCACCGATTGTGAGCGGGTCGAGCTCAAGCGGCTCTTCGCGTTCGATCGCGTCGCCAACGCGCAGTTTTATCCGTCGAAGATCAAGCGTCATTGCGCTCTCAGAATGCCAGACTTGAATCCTGGTGCCGAGCGTTACCCACGAAGCAAGCGATTCGCGTGACTCCTGCCGGCCGGGCACTGCCGGCACGCCGGCGCCGTCTAGTCGTCGTAAGTGGCCATGACCGACTCTTGAGAGCGTTCGTGCAGTCGCTCTCGTCCGCGTCGGACGGCACCGAGGAACTTCTCGAGATTCATCTCGAGCGTGGACAGGATCTGATCCGCCCAGTCCTCCATCTCGAGACGCGTTTCACGCGCCTGGCGGTGAGCCTCCTCGATGATCTCTTCCGCCTGTCGTTCCGCCAGCTTGACGATCTCCGTTTGCGAGGCCTCGCGGATGGCCTGCTCACGAGCCTCTCCGAGAATTCGATCGGCTTCGCGCTTGGCCTCGGCGAGCATCTCTTGTCGTTCTTTGACGATCCAGCGTGCCTGCTTGATCTCCTCGGGGATCGTGGCGCGCATCTGATCGAGGATGTCGTAGATCTCTTCGCGATCGATGCGAACCTGATCGGTAAGAGGCACGGCTTTGGCGCCGTGCACAAGATCGTCGAGCTTGTCTATGAGGACTAGAACATCCACGCCTCTGAATTCTAGTTACTCAACCGGGCGGTAACGGTGGCTCCGCCTGTTGACCCTCGTTTGAGAACAGTGCTTTCAGTCGTCCGGCAACTATCCCAGGAACGAGATCATCAACGCGGCCACCGAACGCCGCGATCTCTTTCACGCTGCTCGAGGAGACAAAACTGTGGTGGGCGCTGGCCATCAGGTAGAGCGTTTCGATGTCCGCGGCGAGATTCTGATTGAGGTGGTTCATTTGGAACTCCCACTCGAAATCCGAAATTGCGCGCAGACCTTTCACGATGACCGCTGCTCGATGGCGTTTCGTGAATGTCGTCACCAACTCCGAGAACGGCTCGACATCGACATTGCCGAGATGGGATACGGCCTCCTCAAGAAACGCAACCCGATCTTCGATCTCGAACGTCACGGTCTTGTGCCTGGGATCGCGGACGACCGCAACGATCACTCTGTCGAAGATCCTGGCCGTGCGCTCGATGACGTCGACGTGTCCGAGAGTGACCGGGTCGTACGTCCCTGGGCAGACCGCGACGCGGGTATTCAATTCCTCGCCGCTCACGACGGTGCCTGGAATATCGTCACTCGCGTAGACCCGTAGATACGCGATGTCTCCTGCTCGAACGGCAGAGCCGGCTCGAGAGAGCGATTCGTCTCGACAACAACACGTGCGTTGCCGGCGAGAACTGGGGGAAGAAGGTTGGAAAGAGTTCGCATGGCTCGTGCCGCTTCGGTGTACGGCGGGTCTATCAGCACAAGATCGTAACGATTCGAACGCTTCGCCTCACGTCGGAGGTGTGCTTCCACCGTACCGTTGAACACGCTCGCGCCCGGCAGGCCGACCTTCTCGACATTGCGCCGGGCCAGTGCCACGGCTCGCGCATCGCTATCAACAAGGATCACCCGCTCGGCACCACGTGAGAGAGCTTCGAGGCCAAGCGCGCCCGTACCCGCGTAGGCGTCGAGCACGTGCGCTCCCTCGATATCACGCACGAGATTGAAGATCGCTTCCCGCACGCGATCGCCCGTCGGGCGCACCGTCGTGCCCCGGAACGGGTGGAGGCGAACGCCCCTACGCTCGCCCGCGATGATCCGCATCGCCAAACATTCTCGCCACTTCAAGCGTCAGGATCTCATCCACCTCATCGAGCTCGCTCGCAACATCGCGAGCCGCCCGTAGAAGCTCCTGATCACTTCGTGGTCGAGTGAAGCGCAGATCGGACAAACCCTTCTGTCGCGTTCCGAGCAGCTGCCCATGACCCCGAAGCTCCAGGTCGATCTCCGCCAGCTCAAAACCGTCTGTCGTAGAGACCATGGCATCAAGACGCTCGCTCGCCATCTCGGTGAGCTCCTTCTTGGCACGCGACACGAGCAGGCAATAGGACTGGTGCTCGCCTCGACCGACCCGACCGCGGAGCTGATGGAGTTGGGCCAGTCCGAACCGATCAGCCTCCTGCACGATCATGATCGAGGCATTCGGCACATCGATGCCGACCTCGATCACAGTCGTCGCCACGAGGACATCGAGCTCGCCGGCTGCGAAGGCCTCCATCAGCGCTCGACGATCCCGTGTTGGAAGCTGGCCGTGAATGCAGCCCACCCTCAGATCGGCGAGCTCGGCGCTCTGCAGCCGCCGCGCCTCATCCTCGGCTGCTCGCCCCTCCGATGCGCCCGACGCGGTAATGAGAGGGCATACGACATATGCCTGACGTCCGTTCTCAAGGTGTGATCGAAGACGCAGATACGCCTCCGATGCGCGTTCATGTGTTGTCCAACTCGTAACGATCGGTCTTCGACCGGCAGGAGGCTGATTGATCTCGCTGATAGCGAGGTCTCCCCAAACCGTGAGTGCGAGAGTCCTCGGAATTGGCGTCGCTGTCATGTACAGCTGATGAGGAACTCGATCTGGAGTGTCGATACTGCGGTGCGTCGCGAGTGCATGCCGCTGCTCAACCCCGAATCGGTGTTGCTCATCGACGACAGCGACTCCGAGTGCGCGGAACGCAATCTGATCCTGAATAAGCGCGTGCGTGCCGATCGCTATCCCAGCCTCGCCTGTCTCAAGCAGCGCTCGCGCCTCGCGCGCGGCCGCAGTCGGCAGGCTCGACGTCAGGAGGACGCACCCGATTCCGAGTTCGGCACATATCCGCTCTACGGTCAAGAAATGCTGTTCGGCAAGGGTTTCGGTCGGAGCCATCAGCGCGCCCTGCTGCCCTGCCTCGACAGCGCGCATCAACGCATAGAGCGCCACGACGGTCTTGCCTGAGCCGACGTCGCCCTGAAGCAGCCGTTGCATGGCATCCGACTTCTCCAGGTCGCCGTCTATCTCGACGATAACGCGTTCCTGAGCCGCCGTGAACTCGAATGGCAGCGCGGCTCGATACCGAGAGATCAGCTCGCCGGGCTCCGAGAACGGGGCTGCATCGCGGTCTTCCGCGTCCGGGCGGGCGGCAAGGCCGAGCTGCATCACGAGCAGCTCCTCGAAAGCGAGTCGCTGGCGGGCAGTTTCCACGTCGTCCATCACGCGTGGCTGATGGAGAGCAAGGACGGCATCCGCCTTATGTGGCAGCCGCTGCGTGGCACGAAGCCGAGCAGGCAGAGGCTCGCCAAGACTCTCGAGATGCTCCAATGCGAGACGCACGAGGTCGCGAATCCGCTTGCTCGCAAGCGCGTCACTCGCCGGGTATAGCGGCGTAATGTCTGCGATGGGTTCCGTGCCGAGCTCGTACGAGCGCACAGCGAAATCGCCGCGGTCGAGAGTGCCACGAATCTGGAGATGCACCCCGGGGGTCAGCTTCTCACTCAGCCATGCCTGGTTGAACCAGGTGGCCACGATCGAGCCGGTCGAGTCTCGCACGAGCGCCTCGAGAATCGTCAGGTTGCGACGCCGTGTGCGTCGAAGCGACGTGTTCACGACCTCGACATCGAGCGTTGCCTCCTCGCCCGAGAGAAGCTCGCCCACATCTCGTCGCGGCGCAGGGGGCTCGTAGCGGCGCGGCCGATAGAGGATCAGGTCTCGGATGGATGAGACGCCGAGTCGACCGAGGGCTGCAGACGTCTTGGTGCCGACGCCTTTCAGCGAACTGACGGGCTGATCGAGAGCATCGATCTCGATCGGTCGGACTCGTGCTTCACTGGCGGGCTCGATCCCACCGAACGAGCGCATCGATCAGGACTCTGTGTGAACCGGAGAGGCCGCGGCCTCTGTGATGGTGGCCACGAGGGTGTCAAGATCTCGATCCTTCGAAAGGCACGCAACCGCCCCGGCTGCGAGCAGAGCCTCAACCTCTGGTGCCGCCGCGGCTGCAGAGAGCGCCACCACTTTCGACGACGGACTGGCCTCGAGAATGGCCCGCGTCGCCTCTGCTCCGTTCATGTCAGGCAAGCGGAAGTCGACGAGGTAGACGTCGACGCTCTCGGAACGCGCAAACTCGAGGGCGAGTTCGCCATCCTCAAGTGTCTCAACGACCACCAATCTTGGCTCCAGGCCAAGCAACACGCCGAGTGCTTCGCCGAACTGGCGATTGTCGTCAACAATCGCGACCCGTATCGAGGACGCCGCAGACACTCGCTCCAGTATGAGCTATGACTCGGCCGCGGTCGGCGCGGTTCGATTTCAGACGCCGGCTCGCGCGTCTGGAGCGCTAGAGAGCCTTCTCGACCTTCCCGCCCTTCAAGCATCGCGTACATACGTACGCGCGCCGCGCAACGCCATTTACGAGAACGCGAACTCGCTGAAGATTCGGGTTGAACCGCCGCTTGGTCGCGATCATCGAGTGGCTACGGCTGTGCCCGAAACCGGGCCCCTTGCCACAAACGCTGCAGATCTTCGCCATCACACGAGCATATCAGCGCGTCCAAGCACCAACGCGAGCAAGACGTTGCGACGCTATCGGGCGTTGACACCCGCGCGTAGACGGGCGAGCGCATCGGCCATCTCGAGGCCACCGAGCGCCGTTTCGCGCCCCTTGTTGCCCTGCGGGCCACCGGCTCGAGCCATGGCTTGCTCGAGCGAATTGCAGGTGAGAACGCCAAAAGCGACCGGAACGCCGGTTTCCAGACCTGCGACCTGAACGCCGCTCGCGGCCTCCGAAGAGATGTAGTCGAAGTGCGGAGTCTCGCCACGGATCACGCAACCGATCGCAAGAACGCAGCCGTAGCGCTTCGTGCGAGCCAGGGCCATCGCGGCAAGTGGAATCTCAAAAGCCCCTGGCACCGGCAGGATGTCGATCGCACCTCGGGCAACGCCGGCACTTTCAAGCCCCTCGATGGCGCCCTCGAGCAGTAGAGAGGTCACGTCACCGTTGAACCTACTTACGGCGATTCCTACCGAGCGACGGGCTCCATTCGGCGTTCCCGAGAAGCTGCGAAGATCTCCCGGTATGCGCAACTCACCGGGCGCATGCTCAGGCGAGAGCAGCGGCGAGGCTTGGCCGGCGTCGACGTTCGCGACCGGGTCCGAGTGCGGTTCTTCGGTATTCACTCGTCGTAGCTTACGAACGTGCCCGGCGGGAAGAACGGTGGATTCTTCGTACCCTGATGATGCAACTTGTGTCCAAGTTTGTCTCGCTTCGTGTCGAGGTAGCGTCGGTTCTCATCGTTGGCATCCACCACGATTGGGACTTGCTCCACAACACGCAGCCCGAAGCCTTCGATACCAGCGATCTTACGCGGGTTGTTCGTGAGCACGCGAATGGTAGATAGGCCGATGTCCGACAGGATCTGCGAGCCAATGCCGTACTCGCGCATATCCGGCGGAAACCCGAGCTCGACGTTTGCCTCGACGGTGTCGAGGCCTTGCTCCTGGAGCTCGTAGGCGCGGAGCTAATGTAGAAGCCCGATTCCCCGACCCTCCTGCGCGAGATAGAGCAAGACTCCCCGCCCCTCCGAGGCGATTCTCTGCAGCGCAAGATCCAGTTGCTCTCCACAGTCGCAGCGAAGCGAATGGAACACGTCGCCAGTAAGACATTCGGAGTGAACACGAACGAGAACGTTCTCCTGGCCCTCCACGTCGCCGCGGACGAGCGCCATATGGTCGCGCCCCGTGAGAGTCTCGTGAAACGCGATCGCCCGAAACTCGCCAAATGCCGTCGGTAGCGACACCTCGACCATGCGCTCGATCAACTTCTCGGTCTGGCGTCGGTACTCGATCAAAGCCTCGATCGTGATCATCTTCAATCCGTGGCGTTCGCAGTACGGGATCAGGTCTGGCACCCGCGCCATCGTGCCGTCCTCATTCATGATTTCGCAGATGACACCCGTTGAGCTGAGCCCTGCCAGTCGCGCCAGATCAACGGCGGCCTCGGTCTGTCCCGATCGTTTCAGCACTCCCCCCGGACTGGCTCGTAGAGGAAAGACATGACCAGGCTGCACGATGTCACCGCCGTCACGCGAAGGATCGATCGCGACCTGAATGGTGTGCGCCCGATCATGAGCCGAAATTCCCGTGGTCACACCGTCCCGGGCTTCGATGGAGATCGTGAACGCAGTCTCGTTCGGCGCCTCGTTGTTGTAGGTCATCGGCTTTAGGCCGAGTTGATCACAACGCTCGTCGGTCAGGCACAGGCAGATGAGCCCCCGCCCGTGGGTGGCCCTGAAGTTGACGGCGTCGGGCGTCGCGAACTGCGCAGCGATAGTGAGGTCGCCTTCGTTCTCACGGTCGGGCGCGTCGACGACGACGACCATGCGCCCAGCGCGAATCTCTTCGATCGCCTCATCGACCGTGGCGTACGGGGATGACTCGCGAACGTCTGTGTCCTCTTGAACTCCCACCCCCGGATGGTAACTGGACGAGGGCACCCAGCTCTAGCTGGAGCCCGAGTCGCGATAGGCGGCAGTCAGGCGTTCGACGTGTTTCGCGAGCACATCGACCTCGATATTCACCTTGTCGCCCGGGTTGCGATCGCCGAGGGTTGTCACGTCGAGCGTGTGTGGGATAAGCGCAATCTCAATCCCATCGGGGCGCAGGGCAGCGATCGTCAGACTGATGCCATCGATCGCTACTGAACCCTTGTAGACGCAGTAGCGGAGAACGTCGTCGGATGCGGCAACCGTCATCCGCTTCCCCTCCCCTTCCGGTTCCAGCGCCGCTATCTCTCCGAGTCCATCCACGTGGCCCTGGACGATGTGCCCTCCCAATGCATCACCAACGCGCAAGGCAGGTTCGAGGTTGATGCGTGATCCCGTCACGAGCTGTCCAAGTGAGGTCTGCTGGAGCGTCTCGGGAACCGCCGTGAACGTGAGGCGGCTCCCTTTGATGTCGGTCACCGTCAAACAACAACCGTTCAGCGCGACGGAGTCGCCTATCTGTAGGCCTACTGCGCTGAGCGGCGCGTCGATCGACAGGCGAGCGCCGCCATCAACCTTCTCGATGCGCTCGAGGTGTCCCAGTTCACGAACAATGCCGGTAAACACGGCGCGAGCATAGCCTGGCCGAGTGCGGCGGACCTACACCTCGGCGAGATAGCTCGTCAGCAGCACATCTGAGCCGAGCACTTCGACGTCACATGCCTGTGTCTCGATTGCGTCGGCCATTGTAGGCGCGCCTGGGCCGCCAAAAAGCGAGGGGGCATCATCGCCACCGATCAGTTTCGGGGCAACGAAGAGGAGAAGCTTGTCGATCAGGCCAGACCTGAGGAAGGCGCCCGCCAAGGTCGGCCCTCCTTCGAGCAGAAGTGTCTGAACACCCTCCGCAGCAAGAACTGCGAGCTCCTCTTGGATTGGACCGGTGCGGAGCTCGAGCTCGGAGCCTTCCGGAAGCGGACCCTTCCCGAAGGCGAGTCGTCGTGGCTGCACGACTGCGTCTACGCCGCGCGCGGTTAGTAGTGGATTCTCGCGGCGCACCGTTCCGATGCCAACAGCTACGGCATCGCAGGCCGCTCGAAGCTCGTGAACGCGTCGCCGACTCTCTTCACCTGAAACCCACCGCGCATCGCCGCCAGCGGCTGCGACGCGCCCGTCAAGGGTCACTGCAGCTTTGTAGACGACGAACGGTCTTCCGTCGCGCACCCATCGTCGAAAGCCCTCGTTTTGACGACGAGCACGCTGTGCGATCCCGCCCTCGGCTACCTGAACCACCAGGCCGGCCTCTCGCAGGGCGGCGACGCCCAGGCTGGCCGTGCGGGGATCGACATCAAGCGCGCCGATCACGACCCTGCTGACCCCAGCATCGATCAGCGCCTGTGTGCATGGCGGAGTGCGGCCCTGATGGGCGCAGGGCTCAAGACTCACGTAAGCGGTTGCGCCAGTCGCCTTGACACCCGCGACATCGAGCGCCACGCGCTCTGCATGGGGCCCACCGGCACGCTCGTGCCATCCCTCCCCGACGACTGATCCGTCACTATCGACCATCACGCAGCCGACGATCGGATTCGGGGCCGTGCTACCTCTCCCCCGTTCGGCCAGCTCGAGGGCTCGCTCGAGCTGAACGATGTCAGCCGGCGAGATCGACGAGCTCACCGTACGCCCTCGCTGGTTCGGAGGCCCCAAAAACGGCGCTTCCGGCAACAATCACCTCAGCGCCCGCTTCACGGACGAGCGACACGTTCTCAGAGCTGATTCCACCATCGATCTGCACCTTGCATTCGCGTGGGACAATGGCTCGGTGCTCGCGGAGCCTCTCGATCGACTCGGGTAGGAAACTCTGGCCGGATTTGCCGGGAACGACGCTCATCAAGAGCGCAAGATCGACGCTGTCGCCGACCGACGCCAGGGCCGTCAGTGGGGTCGCCGGGTTCAGCGTAATGCCGACCTGGACTCCTTCTCGCCGCGCGATCTCGATCGTCGCCTCTGCGTCGCCGGTGGCCTCAACATGAAACGTCACCGAGTCAGCGCCGGCGGCGGCCATGATCGGAATCTGCGCATCGGGGTTCGTGACCATGAGGTGGCAGTCGAGCCGACCGCCGCGCCGGTGCACGAGGGGAGCGAGGGCCTCAACGACCACGGAGCCGATCGTGACCGGTGGAATGAAGTGGCCGTCACCAACGTCGATGTGGAAGATTCGAGTTCCTGCGTCGAGCAGTGCGTCAACCTGGGCGCCGAGGCGTCCAAGATCGGCGGCGTAGATCGACGGGGCGATCTCGACATCGCGAGTCCATTCCACCCAGCTCACGCGGCAATCATAGGGAGCGCAGACGTGCCGTCAGGGTTCCCGGCGCAGCCGGGCGATGAAGAACCCGCTCGTGCGATGGCGGTGCGGCAGCGTCAGCAGGCACTGCGCACGAGTCGGGTGGCGAAACTGCGGATAGGACGACCCGAGGTCGTCGAGGGGCGCTCCCACCTCGTCAATGACGTCGAGTGTTTCAGCCTTGCTCATGGTGCAAACCGAGTACGTCACGGTCCCACCAGGGCGAACGCGCTCCAGCGCCGCTTGAAGAAGTTCGAGTTGAAGTTCGGGGAGCGGCTTCGCGCGCCAGCGGAGATCTGGACGCGAGGCCAGAACGCCGAGGCCGGAGCACGGAGCATCGAGAAGCACTCGATCGAATCCCGCGAGCTCGTCGGGTAGCGCGCGAGCGTCGGTGTTGATGACACGGACGTTGGTGGCACGGTGGCGACGCACCATCTCTTCGAGCTGGCTGGCACGACCCTTGTCGATCTCGACAGCGACGACGTCGCCGGCTAGCTGGATCGCCTTGCCTCCTGGTGCTGCGCAGAGATCGAGAACCCTCTCCGACGCCTGGCTACCAACGCACATGCCTGCAAGTTGAGACCCGCGACTCTGAGGCCAAGCGAGTCCGCGTTCCAGCCACCGCTCGGGAACGCGATCTACGAGCAACGCATCCGGAAATGCCGGGTCAGACCGACCTACCAGAGACTCGACCTCTGACTCGCTCGACTCGATTCGCCGATTGATTCGCACAACCGTCTCTGCCGGGCCGTTCTGGGCAACCATGAGCTCTCGTGCCTCTTCGGGCCCGAGTTCATTCCACCAGGTCTCGGCTATCCAGTCGGGGTAGGAGTGTCGTAGGGCCGCATCTGACACCGTGCGATCGGGCAGGTCGGCCAGTAGCTTCCGCAGCTCGTTGGTGAGGCGGCGCATGACGGCATTCGTAAAACCGACAGCACGCTGGAGCCCAGCCGAGCGCACCAACTCGACAGATTCGTTGACTGCTGCGTGGTCGGGAACGCCATTCATGAATCCAAGTTGGTACGCGCCGAGACGCAGTGCCGCGCGCACGGGAGGATCGAGCTTGCGAACCGGCCTGCGACCGATCGTTTCGATCGCGTGGTCGAGGAGCCGAACCTGCCGAACCGTTCCGTACGCCAACTCCATCGCGAAGGCGCGGTCGCGGGCCGTCAGGCCGCTCGCGGCGCTCCGAAAGACGCGATCGGCATATGCCTCATCCTCGAAAACACGGAGAACTACCTCGTAGGCAACTCTTCGAGCCGCAGACTCTGGAGCCGGGAGTTCTTCCTTCGAATCGCCAGCGCCCCTACGTTGACTCCGAAGCACCACGGCTAGGAGGCGCCGCGCCGGCCGCGCAGGTACTCCTGCGCGCTCATGCGCCGACGCCCATCCGGTTGCACTTCAAGCAACTCGACACCGCCGACACGCAGACAACCATCCGTGTCCGCGCGCGTCTCGGCGCCCGCACCCGCTCCCATCTCGCTGTCCGCATCGGCGAGCCTCGCACGCCACACGATCAGGCGCTGCTCATCCACGACGCCCCAGGCGCCTATATGCGGGGCCAGAGCACGCACTCGATTGACGCTCTCGGCGGCGGGAGCCGACCAGTCGAGTTCGCGATCGGCAGACGTGATCTTGTCTGCATATGTCACGCCCGCGGTCGACTGCTCGCTGAAGGCGTCGCTCGAGAGGGGCACTCTGGAGAGCACGCCCGCGAGCAGTTTCCCGGCGATGACGGCGCAGCGTTCATAGAGGGCTCCGGCGTCATCGTCAGGTGCGATGGCGATCGCCTGTTTCGCGGCGAGGGGTCCGGCATCGAGCTCTGCAGTCGTTCGATGGATCGTCACGCCGGTCTCTTGATCTCCAGCCATGATCGCGCGCTCCACCGGCGCGGCTCCCCGCCAGCGAGGAAGCAACGAGGGATGAACGTTGAGCCACAGACCCTGAGCCAACAGTTCGTCGGGAATCAGAACACCGTATGCAGCCACCACGACGATGTCAGCTGCGATCTCAACGTCGCCGAGCGTCTCCGGCTGGACAACCTCGATCCCCAGATCCTCCGCGGCTTGTTTGGCTGCAGGCGCTTGCACGCGCCGACCGCGGCCGCGCGGTCTGTCAGGCCTCGTGAGCAGCAACCGAACAGCGTGGCTGCTCGCGACCTCTTCGAGCACTCGAGCACCAAACGGCGCCGTTGCGGCCACCGCAATGCGCATCTGCTCGGGCGGAGCTCAGCCCTGCGAACCGGGGCGCGGCCGCAGCTTCGCCATCGCGTCGCGCCGCTGCTCCGGCGTCGCGTGATCAATTATCAGAATGCCATCCAGATGGTCCAGCTCGTGCTGAAGCACGCGTGCTTCCAGGCCGGTCGCTTCGACCTCGAGAGGTTCGCCGCTCGGCGTCTTTGCCTTCACCGTCAGCGAAACGCCGCGTTCGATATCCACATTGATCGTCGCACGCCCCAGCGAGAGACACCCTTCCTCTCCGACTTCCACTTCCTCCGACTTTTCGACGACGACGGGGTTTACGAGCGCGATCGCCTCAGCTTCGGACGAGGCCTGATAGACAAGCAGCCGTTGAAGGACGCCGACCTGCGGGGCTGCGAGACCGACGCCGCGCGCGTCGGCCATGATCGTCGTCATGCGCTCGGCGAGCGTTGCGAGGGCGTCGTCGAACTGGTCGATTTCGCGCGCCTTCATACGCAAGGCCGTGTCGGGATACTGGCGAACCTGGGCTAGAGCGTAGCCGCGCCGCGCCTCCTGCTCAGGGTCCGTTGAGCCTGAATCTGCGTCATTCTCGACGAGGTCGGCAGCGCCGATATCGTCTCTCTCACCTGTGTCAGTAGTCTCGGTCACCGCCGTAGTGTAGAGCGCTGACGCGCCGGCGCCGCGGCGAAATCAAAGAGACTGCGGATCGACGTCGACGACCGCGGTTACGTCATCGCGGCGAAATGCCGGCGTAGCTGCTGCGATCACGCGTCGAGCCACGCGCGCTACCGCGCGCGGTTCGCCGGTTTTCATGACGATCTGGGCGCGATGGCGCCCACGCAGCCGTAGCAGCGAGGCCGGCCCAAGAATGGTGGCATCGGTTGCGTCGGCCAAGATATCTCTGATCTCAGCAAGTGCGGCAAGCGGCGCGTGCTCACCCGGCGCAGAGAGCAGGATTCGCACGAGATGGCAATACGGCGGATACGTAAGCTCACGCCGGCGGGCTAGCTCCGATCCAAGAAACTCCTCGACGGCGTGCTGCGCGGCCAGAATGACCGGGCGCGCCTCCGGCTCAAACGTCTGGATAAGGACTCGCCCGGGCCGATCCCGTCCGCTACGACCGGCGAGCTGAGTGAGCAGCTGGAAGGTCCGCTCGTCGGCCCGGAAATCGGGGGCGGCAAGCTCCGTGCCAGCGTCGATGACCGCGGCAAGTGAAACTCCAGAGAAGTGGTGCCCCTTGGCGACCATCTGTGTCCCGAAGAGAACAGCCCTCTCGGCTGCCTCGAACTTTCCCAGGATCTCGGCATGGCTGTCCCGCTCGGTCGTCGTCTCGGCATCGAGTCGGAACAACTCCAGGCCGGGTAGACGCTCCTGCAGCTCAGCCTCGAGGCGCTCAGTACCGGCGCCGAGTCGCGCGATCTCCGTGCTCTGACAGTCAGGACAGCTTCCAGTGGTTAACTCCGAGTAGCCGCAATGGTGGCAGTGAAGAGCTCGATCCTGGTGAAGGACAAGCGCGACGTCACACGCCTGGCATCTCCACACGCGACCGCACGCCCGGCAATGGAGAGCCGAAGCGTAGCCTCGACGATTGAGCAGAAGGACTGCCTTTCCATCACCCTGCGCGCAGCGTTCTAGCCCTTCGAGCAATGGTGCCGAGAGCGGATAGCCCTGTTCGCCACGAAGATCGACGATCCGTACAGACGGCATCGGAGCCCCGATTCGGGCGTCCAGCGTGAGATGCTCGAGCCGCTCCCAGGCCTCAGGGCGTGGCGTCGCGCTGCCAAACACAGCCACGGCGCCTTCCATCGCGACGCGCTTCATCGCGACGCTCCGCGCGTCGTAGCGCGGATCAGACTCATGCTTGTACGAAGAGTCGTGCTCCTCGTCGACACACACGAGGCCAAGATCAGCAACCGGCGAGAAGATCGCTGAACGAGCGCCCACAACCACGTTTGCTTCGCCTGTAGCGATGCGCGCGCGAGTATCGCGACGTTGCGCGGCCGTCAGCCCGGAGTGAAGCACAGCAACGCGATCGCCAAAACGCGCCCGAAAACGCCTCTCTGTCTGTGGGGTGAGCGCGATCTCCGGCACCAGCACGATGGCGCTCTTTCCACGCTCATGTGCCGCTGCGCAGGCTCGCAGATAGACCTCGGTCTTGCCACTCCCGGTTGGCCCGGCGAGCAGGAAACCGCCTCCTGAATCGAACGCCTTCGTGATCCGTTCCAGTGCGGCGTGCTGTCCTGATGTGAGAGACGGTGCGACCTCTGCCCCACTCGGAATAGGTGCGTCGTCGGGCTCCGCTGGTTCTTTCAGTTTCTTCTTTCGCGGCTTTCGCTCCGCCGGAGCGACGAGAGCCAGTGCGCGGGCCGGGGTCGAACCGTAGTAGTCGGCCATCCACAGCGCGAGATCCACGAGGGATGGTGGAATAGCTCCCTCGACGTCCTCAACCGAAACGGGCGTGACGCCATCCGGCGCCGTGTCAAGTACCTCTGCAACGATGCCACGCCGTCGGGTGCGACCGAAGGGAACCCGGACGACAGAGCCCTTCTCGAGTCCGTCACCCAGGTAGGTAAACGGTCGCGTGATCTCGCGAGTCGAGACGAGCGGATACACGGAGGCATAGCGACCCACGAGCGGAGCCTAGCTACGCGGCGTAAACATGCCGTGCGCTGGGCACGCCGGTCGCGTGCCGTGCGACGTCACCTTGGCTCGCGCCCTACAATCGCGCCACAGTGGCGCACGGACATACCGTCGACGACTACCTGGAGGCGATCTACTTTCTCGCGTTCCCTGTCGGCGAGTACGGTCCTGTCGCCAAAGCGAAGCCCGCCGTTGCCGCCCGCGTCGCTGAACTCCTCGGCGTGTCCAGGGCCTCGGCCGGCGAAATGGTCAAGCGGCTCGAGGCTGACGGCTTGATCGAGCGTGGCCCACACAAGGAGCTCGAGTTCACGGCGACCGGTCGAGCCGCAGCAGAGCGAACGATTCGACGCCACCGGCTGATCGAGCGCCTCCTTACCGACTTCATGGGCTACACGCCCGCCGAGTCGCACGATCAAGCCGAGCTCCTCAGCGACACCTTCACCGATGAGATGATCGAGCGAATGGCCGACCGCCTTGGCCAGCCTGAGCGCTGCCCACACGGCTGGCCGATCGATCCGGCCCGCGAGCAGCGCGAGAGTCGTGAGCTCGTTGCGATAGCCGACCTAGCGGCCGGCGAGGAGGGAACGATCGTTCGGGTAGCTGAACATGACGGCGCCCTGCTCCACTGGTGCTACGACCATGGGCTCGAGCCTGGAGCGACAGTGGAGGTTGAGTCGGTCGACACCGACTCCGATCAGATCGTCGTACTCGTAGCCCACCAGGAGCGCGCACTCAACGCCAAGACGGCTGAGGGACTCTTCGTTCGCCGTACGGCGAAAGCGCTGGGCTAGGCCGAGATGCCGGCCGCAGCGCGCAGCGCGTCGACACGGTCCGTCGATTCCCACGGAAACAGCCCGTCCTCCGTGCGTCCGAAGTGCCCATACGCTGCCGTCGGTAGGTAGATCGGCGCACGCAGACCGAGATCCGCAAGTATCGCGGCCGGTCGGAGATCGAACAACTCGTCGACGAGTCGTTCGATTTCGTCGATCGCGATCTTCTCGGTTCCGAAGCACTGAACGCTAACCGACACGGGCTTGGCAACACCGATCGCGTAGGCCAGCTGAATCTCGCAGCGCTCCGCCAACTCAGCCGCTACTACGTTCTTGGCAACCCAGCGGGCGGCGTATGCAGCCGAGCGATCGACCTTCGTGGGATCCTTGCCTGAGAACGCTCCACCACCGTGGCGCGCGGCTCCACCGTAGGTGTCGACGATGATCTTGCGGCCCGTCAGTCCAGTATCACCCATCGGTCCACCGACGACGAACTTGCCGGTTGGGTTGACGAGTACGAAGCCGGGCTCCTCGAGTCGTGCCGGGTCGTACAAACCGTCTGGCAATACGGCTCGGACCACATGCTCGATCAGATCTGGAGTGATCCGCGTATGGCTGTCGACTTCCTCCGCATGCTGTGTCGACACCACGACGCGATCGATCTCGACAGGTCGCTGTCTCCCGTCAGCGTCAACCTCGTAGCGGACGGTCACCTGCGCCTTGCCGTCTGGACGAAGGTAGTCGAGAGTTCCCTGCTTGCGTACCTCTGAAAGCCGTGCGCATAGCTGGTGCGCAAGCTGGATGGGCAGCGGCATCAGCTCATCAGACTCTGTGCATGCGTAGCCGAACATCATGCCCTGGTCTCCCGCGCCCTGAGCGTCGAGCCGATCGTCTTCCGACAGCCCGTGCTGGACCTCGTACGCGGCGTCGATGCCTTGCGCGATGTCGGACGACTGCTTGTCCAGTGAGACCAACACGCCGCACGTGTTTGCGTCGAAGCCGAAGGCCGCGTCGTCGTAACCGATTTTACGGATGGTTTCACGCACCACACTGGCGATATCGACCTGCGTGCTTGTCGTGATCTCGCCGGCGACGACTACGAGGCCCGTTGTGACGAGTGTCTCACAGGCCACCCGCCCCGCGGGGTCATCCGTATAGATCG
>JAUXJK010000184.1 GCA_030624785.1 Actinomycetes bacterium | reverse complement strand
ATCTCAACAGAGACGACTACTACGGCCACCAGGGCGCGTGGTGGGACGTCCAGGACTCGCTGTTCCTGAAGCGTCTCGACTCGGGCGACGTCACGCCGCCGATCGGGCCGAAAAAGAAGAAGGTCACGGCCACGAGCGTGAAACGCAACGTCATGTTCAAGTGGCCCAAGGCAACGGGCGGCGGCCTGCTCGGCTATCGCGTGTACACAGACGGCAAGTTTCTCCAGACGAGCAACAGCAAGTTCATTACGACCGCAAAGCGAAAAACCACACTGAAGGGCCCGAAGCCCAAGCGTGTGATCGAGCTCGGTGTACGGGCAATCGACAAGGCAGGCAATCTCGGCGTGCTTCGAGAGATCCGGTTCAAGGTGGGCGTTGGAATTGTCAACGCGAAAGGCAAGCTGATCAAGGACACCGTGCCACCTTCATCGCCGAAGTTGAAGAAGTCGACGGTCGGCGGCGCTGGCCTGACGATTCGCTGGGGCAAGGCGAACGATCTGGGTCGGCCGATCAAGGGATACCGCGTGGAGAGGAACAAACGCACCTTCGCAACACTGTCGCCCAAGGCAAGGTCGATTGTCGTGCCCTTCTCCAAGGCACGGGGCACCTGGACTGTGCGAGCCATCGACAAGGCTAAGAACCTGAGTCCGCGCGCCCAGTCGCTTACGATCTCGTAGGCTTCGAACCGACGCGTTCGATCCCGCACCTCCCTTTCGATACCCATGCCTGAGACTCAAGCTGACGTGCTGCAGAAGATCGCCGAGGCGACTGACACGCCCGTGTACGTCTACGACGGCGATGCGTTCGACGAACGTATCGAGCGTCTGCAGAATGCGCTCTCGGGCGTCGATCACCTGATCTGTTACGCGCTCAAGGCCAACGACTCCCTGGCGATGATCTCGATCGCAGCGCACGGGGGTCTCGGCGCCGACGTCGTCTCTGCCGGCGAACTGCTCAAGGCGCTACGTGGGGGCATTCTTCCGTCTGACATCGTTTTCTCTGGCGTGGGCAAGCGTCGCGACGAGATCGCCATGGCCATCGAGGTCGGCGTTCAGTCCCTCAACGTCGAGTCCATGCAGGAGCTCGACATCGTTGCCGAAGAGGCGCATGCGCAAAGCACCGTGGCCAGGATCGGGGTACGCCTCAACCCAGATGTTTCGGCTGATACCCACGAGTACATCGCCACCGGTAGAGGCGACGCGAAGTTCGGCGTTCCGGCCGACCAGGCTTACGAACTCCTGCTCCGTGCGCATCGTGATCCCAATCTCGAACCAGTCGCGCTGTCGTTCCATGTCGGTTCACAGATCTTTGATCCCGCGCCGATCTTCGAAGCGGCCGAGCGAGCGGCGGGTGTCTGGCGCGACCTGCGATCGGCCGGGGTCGAGCTGAAGGAGTTCGATGTCGGCGGCGGACTCGGTGTCCCATACATGGGCGAGACGGAGTTCGATCTCGCGTCATATGTCGACCGCCTCGGAAAACTGACGTCCGAGCTCGGCGCGACGCTCGTGCTCGAGCCAGGGCGTTGGCTTGTCGCACCGGTCGGCACGCTGCTCACCCGCGTGCTCTATACGAAAGACATCGCCGATCGCCGAATTGCAATCTGCGACGCAGGCATGACGGAGCTTTTGCGCCCAGCGCTGTATGGCGCGGAGCATCCGTTCACGTTCATCACCGACACGACGGGACGAAAAACCGGGCGTGTAGACCTCGTCGGGCCGGCCTGCGAGTCGGGAGACTTCCTCGGCAAGGATCGTGAGATGACGCTGCCCGAGCCAGGAGATCTGATTGCGGTCGGTTACGCCGGCGCGTATGCACGCGTGATGGCATCGCAGTACAACGCACGTCCGCTGGCGCCTGAGGTGCTTGCCGAGGCGGGCGGCTGGCGCGTTATCCGCGATCGCCCCGTCGTCGACAGCCTCCTCGACGGCGAACGTGCGTAGACGCTCGCAACCGCACGCTTAGACAGTCGCGCTCAACGCCTGGGCGGTCGCCAGGAACGTGCCGACGCTACGAACGCCAGGGTTCGCCCGAACGCGTAAGCGTTCGCCGCTACTTAGGCGTCGTGCTTGCCGCGCAAGAACATGTGGTGATACGTCAGTGCGGCGAGCACGCCACCGATCGCGGGGGCGACCAGGTAGATCCACGCCTCGCTCGGCCATGACCAGGACATGATCATCGGGCCGAAGGCGCGCTGCGGGTTCATCGCGGCACCGGTCATCGGGCCGCCAACGATGATGTCGACAGCGATCGTGAGACCGATCGCGAAGCCTGCCACCATCTTGAAGGCTCCCTTGGGATCGACGGCCGTTGCGAAGACGACGAAGACCAGGAAGAACGTCATGATGATCTCGAGTACGAATCCCTCACCGACGTTGGTGAACTCTCCGAGTGCCGGAGCGCCAAGGTTGAGCCCATCGGCGATCCGATCGTCGAAGACGACACGAAGACATGCTGCCGCGGCGATTCCGCCAATGAACTGTGCAGCCCAGTAGGCGAGCGCCATCGCGCCGCTTATGCGTCGTGTGACGACAAAGCCGAGCGTGACAGCCGGGTTGAAGTGCCCACCGGACACGTGCCCGAGTGCGGTCACGAAGATCGCGAGAACGAGACCGTGCGCAAGCGCAACGGCCAGCAGACCGACGTTGTCGCTGCCGATGATGCCATCGACAGTGAGGATCGAACCGGCGCCGATGAACGTTAGCGCGAACGAGCCGATGAACTCGGCGACGGATCGTTGCGAGGTGTTGTACTCCATGGCGGCGGCGAGCGTAGCACGCACTCGAACCACTTTTCAAGAGCGTTGAGTGTCGGCGCGCCAGTAGGTGCGAGTTAGGCGCGCCAGTAGATGCGAGCTACGCGCGCCAGTACGTGCGAGTGAGCAGCACGATGACCGGGAGAATCTCGAGCCGTCCTAGCCACATCAGCGCGATGAGAATCCCCTTCGAGACGTCACTGAACGGGGCGTAGGAACCGACAGGACCGGCGAATCCGAATGCTGGGCCAACGTTTCCGAGCGCCGCGGCGGCCGCGCCAATCGCCTCGAAAGCCTGCACGTCAATGCCGCCGCGTCGCGACTCGATGACGAGACCAATCGAACCGATCCCGAGAATCGCCACGTAGAGCACGATGTAGCCAGCCACGGAGCGAAGCATGCGCTCGTCAACCGACGCGCCGGAGAGCCTGATCGGGATGACGGCCTCACGGTGGACGACCTGCTCCATCTCGCGACGCAGCAGCTTTCCCATGAGCAGATAGCGAATGACCTTGATCGATCCGCCAGTCGAGCCAGCCGTCGCACCGATGAACATCAGCGCGAGCAGCGTCAACGCAGCCAGCGGTCCCCACGTCGTGTAATCGCCAATCGAGAAGCCCGCCGTGGTCATGATCGAAACGGCTTGAAACATCGCGTGACGCACAGCCGTCTCGCCTGTCTCGACACCGTTCCCGATCAACTCAGCGAGCAGCAGCGCAGAACCCACGAGCAGCAAGAGCCCGTACAGGCGAATCTCCTGGTCGCGCGCTACAACGCCTGGTTGCCGTTGGACCATGGCCTGGTAGAGCCGCAGGAAGTTGATGCCGGCGACGACCATGAATCCAATAAGCGCCCACTGTGTCGCGCTGCCGAACGCACCGATCGACGTTGCCTGAGTAGAAAACCCTCCGAGCGAAATACTCGTGAACGCGTGGGCAGCAGCCTCGTAGACGTCCATCGCCGGGTCGAGGCCTGTCCAGCCGAAGATGGAGAGCACGAGGATGGCGAGGCCGGTCAGTACGACGTAGAGAACCCAGAGTCGTCGCGCCGCCTCGCGAATGGAGACCGTGAAGCGTTCTAGCTCGGTCGGTCCGGCGAGCTCGGAGTGCAGGAGGTAGCGACCGCCCACGCGCATCCGCGGGAGGACCGCGATCGCGAGAACGAGGATGCCCATGCCACCAATCCACTGGGTGAACTGGCGCCAGAGGGCGAATGACTTCGAGAGGCTCTCGAAGTCGGTGATGATCGTGGCGCCGGTTGCCGTAAACCCGGAGACCGATTCAAAGTAGGCGTCGAGCGGTCTCGCGAGGGAACCCTCGCCCGCGAGGAAGTACGGCAGCGCTCCGAATGCCGGAAGCAGCAACCACAGAAGCGCGACGACGAGGAAGCCCTCGCGGATGCCAACGCGATCGCGACCCCGCGTGAGCGCTTGCGCGGCAAGTCCGGCGCCGAGAGTAATGACCGAACTCGCCAGGAACGGCCAGAACGCGTCGCCTACCCCGATCGCGAGAAACATCGGTAGCAGGAAGGCAACGCTCAGATACGTGACGAGCGTGCCGACGAGATTGAACGTGCTGAGCAGATCGACGCCGAGGCGAGGCGGAACGAGCGGCACGCCCCTGACGATGTTGCGACGCATGAGAGCTAGATGGCTCGCTCGACGGTCGCGACGTTCTCGGAGGCGGTGAAGATGATCGCTCGGTCTCCTGGTAGCAGCATGGCGTCGCCGTGCGGGAAGATCGCGCCTCCGTCACGGACAATCGCGCCGATCAGGGAGTCGTTGGTCGGCAAGTCGCGGAAAGGCTTGCCAACGAAATCGCTGTCGTCTCGAACCGTGATGTCGAGGACTTCGTAGCGATCGCCTTCAAGCATTGCGAGTTGGAGGATGCGGGGGTCGTGGGCAAAGCGCACGATCTCCTCGGCCGTCAGTGAGCGAGGATTGATCGCGACATCGACACCGGCAGCTTCGAGAACGCCGATCGAAGCCGTGTTGTCTGCGACGGCGATTGTGAACTTCACTCCGTGCAGACGCGCCATCGCTGCCGCGTAGAGGTTCTTCGCGTCATTGCCCATCGCAAAGACTGCGGCCCGGGCTCGCCCGATGCGCTCGCGCTCGAGGAACTCCGCGTCGATCCCCGAGGCGTGGAAGACGCGAACGTCGGGTAGAAGCTCTGCGACCTGGCTCGCGCGCGCGTAGGAACCCTCGATGAGCCGCACGCGAACTTCCTGCTCAAGCAATGTGCGTGCAACGGCCAGACCAGCGCGCCCAGCACCGTAGATGACAACGTCATCGACATTCT
>JAUXJK010000316.1 GCA_030624785.1 Actinomycetes bacterium | reverse complement strand
CGCTCGTCGAGCGCAAGAAAGAGATCATGGTGACGGCCGCCGGCAAGAACGTTGCGCCTCAGAAGGTCGAGAATGCTCTCGGTAGCTCTCCGTTTGTATCGCAAGCGATCGCCATCGGTGACGATCGCCCGTTCGTCGGTGCCTTGCTCGTGCTCGATCCCGAGATGATCGACAAGCTGGGCGGTGGACGTACGCAGGACGAGCTGGCTCGAGAAGCCGTCAAGGAAGCGAACGGCACCCTCGGCGACGCCGAGCAGGTGCGTCGCTTCGCAGTGCTTTCCGACGAGTTCTCGATCGAGGAGGGGGAGCTGACATCGTCCCTCAAGCTACGCCGAAAGGTCATTCACGAACGCCACTCGGCGGCGATCGAAGAGCTCTTCGCCGGCCGGGTCTAGACCAGCGCGTCTGCGGCACGGCAGTGCGCGGCTAGGAGAGCTGTCCCCGAAACGGCGAGAGGCCTGCGGCTTCGAGCTCGACCCGCCAGAGAACGCCGCGCGCACTCGTCGGGTCGGCAAGTGGGTTCGACCCGAAATCGGTGATGTAGAGCCAGCGTCCGCCAAAAGTGCAGTTCGAGTTGATCGCGCCAACATCGAGCTGTCCCGCGTCGCCGCCATCGGCGCCGCGAATCTCAACGCCGCCGGCGAAGAGCGCCGCTACGTAATGCGAGCCGTCTGCGCCGATCGCGAGACCGTCGGGAATCGCGTCCTCGCGCGAGAAGGTTGGGAACTCGACAGTTCGTCCGTCCGGATGGCGGCGGACGAGTCGGCGCGGATAGGACTCTGCCCAGACGAGTGCTCCATCAGGCTCGACGACAATTCCGTTCGGGTAGGTGTGGTCCAGCTCGACGACTAGCTCGCCCGAGCCATCGGGCGCGAGCGCAAAGATCCTTCCGGGATCCGGCTTTCCTTCAAGATCGAAGAATCCTGGATCGGTGAAGTAGAGGTGCCCATCGGGCCCAAACGCAAGATCGTTCGGTTGCCGCAGTTCAAGACCGTCGACCTCAGTCACCAGGATCTCGACGTCGCCCTGAGGTGTGACGCGCTGTATCGAGCCAGGCTGTACTTGCTCGGCACGCCACGTCCCGATGATGCCGCGGTTCTGTGCGACGTACAGGTTGCCGTCAGAGCCCAGGCAGCACGCGTTCGGGCCCCCGCCGGTATCGGCAAGAACGCGCACTCCGACCCCTGGTTCCCAGATCGAGATGCGACTCGCGTTCGTCTCTACGAACGCGACAGACCCATCGTCGAGTACGGCGGGACCTTCCGGAAATACAAGCCCGTCGGCAAGGCGCTCGACTCTCATGGGTTCACTCTATTGGAGCGGCCCCGGTGAATCGATCGGCTCGCGAGGGTCTAGGCTTGTATCCGCCATCAGGCGCAGTCCGCACGAACCGGAGGGGTAGCAATGAGCGACAACGAGGACATTTCGGTCGAGTTTCCGTACGAGTCGAGGTACGCCGAGGTTGAAGGATCGAAGCTTCACTACGTCGAGCAGGGCGAGGGCGCGCCTGTCTTGTTTCTGCATGGCAATCCAACCTCGTCTTACCTTTGGCGCAACGTGATTCCCCACGTCTCGGGTGGCAACCGCTGTATCGCGCTCGACCTGATCGGCATGGGACGCTCAGACAAGCCTGACATCGAATACCGGTTCTTTGATCACGTGCGCTACGTCGAAGGTTTCATCGAGGAGCTTGGGCTGAAGGACATCACCCTTGTTGTTCACGACTGGGGATCGGCGCTTGGCTTTCACTACGCCCGTCGCAACGAGTCAAATGTCCGAGGGGTCGCGTTCATGGAAGCGATCCTGATGTCTGTGCCAACCTGGGATGCGTTTCCGTCCGACGCGCGCAAGATCTTTCAGGCGTTTCGCACTCCCGACGTCGGCTGGGACTTGATCGCCAAGGACAATGCATTCGTCGAGCGGGTTCTTCCAGGATCGATTCATCGCGAGTTGAGCGAGGCGGAGATGGACGCATACCGTGCGCCATACCCCGACGAGCAGAGTCGCAAGCCCCTGTGGCGCTGGCCGAACGAGATTCCAATCGAGGACGAGCCAAAAGATGTCGCGGATGCCGTCGGCGCGTACAACGCCTGGATGATCGAGACCGAGTTGCCCATGATCCTCTTTCACGGCGCGCCAGGTGCGCTCATTCCGCCGCCCGTCGTAGGTTGGGTCGAAGACAACATCGCAAATGTCGAGACCGTTGACATCGGCGATTCGATCCATTTCGTTCAGGAAGACAACCCGCATGGGATCGGTCGAGGGATCGCCGATTGGCTCGAGCGGATCTGAGTAACGCCGCTGGTTGACACAAGCCGCGTCGAGGCACCGCGGCCGCGTCTGCTGCTCGTTGCGCTTGCAATGGCGGCACTGCCTCTCGCCGTGCCGCGGGTGGCGGTCACCAGTGGCCTACGTGATGCGCGCGCCTTGGCGGTGTGGTTCAGGAAACTGTGAGATCGGCTTTCGCGAAGCCAACCGAGAACGCGCGACACCAGATCGAGACCGTTGTAAATTTCGATACGTCGACGTCGTCGGGGATCTCGTACTGCTGGTTCCCTTTGTTGCCCTTGAGGCCGCCGAGGTCGATGAACTCGCCAAGGTCGTCACTCTCTGCGGGCCCGTCTACGAGGTAGACGCGCAGGTCTGGCCCGTTGTCGGTATCAAGGTTCTCAAAGGTGAGAACGCGCGATCCATCTTCGAGTTGGACGATCGCGGCGCGTCCAGACGAGCTATGAGCCTGGGTCTCGAACTCTCCTGCGCCGAGTTCGATATTCCCTGAGATCGGTGTATCGCTCACGGCGGCGGCTTCAGCCTCATTGGTCTCCGCTGCACTCGCCACGCTCTGGCGCGTGTCGTCTGCCGAGGCGACGTCACCTCCGGTCGAGTTCTCGAGCGCGTCGACTGTTGCGCGGGCGTTCGGATTGTCCACCGCGGAAACGGCCGTGCCCACGGCTATCTCCTCGTTGACGGTGACATCGCGCAGCGTTGTCCAGGCAAAGACAGCGAGCACGACAATGCCGGTGCCGGCGAGGGTCAACTGCGCGACTCGGCGGAGTCCCCCAAGTTTCTTCCCCGCGATGCGAAGCACAAGCCACGCGATCACGAACCACAGTGCCCCAAAGGCGAGCGACCAGTTGAAGCCGGCGGGTGCTATCTGGCCGGCAAACAGCCAGAGGCCCGCGAGCGTGACTGCGATGAAAACGGGCACCGCGACCGCGTAGCGCAGCCAGTTCGCGTGCGG
>JAUXJK010000364.1 GCA_030624785.1 Actinomycetes bacterium | reverse complement strand
GATCGAGCAGGCCTTCCGAGAGATGGTCACCGACGCCGAGAACCCGGCTCACATCGCCGCAGTCGGACGGAAGTACGGCATCGATTTCCTGGAGGGAGACGCCGCCTAACTGAACGTCGTGGCTGTAGGCGTCGGGCGCTCGGCGTCGGCGCGACGCGGCCTACGAGACGATTTCGCCCCACGTTGGTACCTGCTCCCCGGTTACGAAGCCCGCCCCGGCCTCGCGTGGGACGCGTCAGATAGGAGAGTGCGGCGGACGTGAGCGATAGCCCCGTTTGAGCGGAGGGCTCTCAAGAGCGTAGCGCCACGAGTCGATACAGCACGTAATGCGCTCGAGTGTGATGGCGACTCTCGCCGCCCTGGCTGCTCTTCTTGTCGTTGTTACGGCTCAGGCTGGGGCGCACGCGGATACGTCGACCCACTGGGCGTCCGCTGAGATCGAACAGGTAGTCGAGGCCGGTGTCATGGGCCCGACCGTCCAGAATTTTCGCCCGGACGAGGCGCTTACATGGGCAGAGCTCGCAGAGGCGGTCGGCGCGACCCGAGGGCGTACGCCGATCGTGCGGGATCCTGCTCGGCCCGTGACACTCGCGCAGCTCGACGCGTGGCTCGTGCGCACCGCGAGGCTTGGAGCCGTAGCCAAGCACGTCCGCCGCGAACTCGTGCGTGTTGGATTCGCCCCACCGCGCCGCGTCGCGACCGAGACGGTCGCGCGAATCGCCGGCTTCCGCCTCAATCACGAGCGAGAGAACGAGACACGCGAGATCGCCCCCAACGAGCCCGTGTCCAGAGCCGACGCCGCCTACTCGTTCGCTCGCATTCTCGGGCTGACGCGCTGGGAGCGCCGGGCCATCAAGCGTCAAGTACGTTCTCTCTCGCTGCCCGAGCTGAGCGACTGGGAGCGCGAACTGCTCGGTCGCGCTCTTGTGGTCGTCGGGTTTCCGTATGTCTGGGCTGGTAGCTCGCCCGTGCGCCAGCAGCTGTTCGGACAGGAGGTTTCGGCTGGGTTCGACTGCTCAGGCTTCACTTGGTACGTGTACAAGGGTGAGCTGTCCGCTGGTGCCGAGCACCTGGGAAGCCAGCTAGTGGGGCGCACGTCGCAGGCAATGAGCGGTGAGTTCGAAGCGTCTCAACGAGTGAGCTTTGACGAATTGAGGCCCGCCGATGTGGTGTTCTTTGGCAACTCGGGCGTTGAGTCCAGGCCGAACGAGGTGGGTCACATGGGTATCTACCTCGGGGGCGGCTGGATGGTGCACTCCTCGAGTCGAGGCACCACAATTGCGCCGATGTCTCGCTACTACCGCGAGCGGTTCGCCTGGGGTAGGCGAGTCCTCGCGGAAGTCGGCTTATCGTGAACCGGCACCTCTGACTGATCTAACGCTGCGCCGACTAAGCCGAGCTCCTGACCCCTCCGGTCTTGGCGCCGGTACATCGGATAAGGGCCACTCCACGCCGAAGTGGTTCACCACTTCCTCACCGAATCTTCACCACGTTTGTGCCCACAGCGGCTCCGGCGCCCGGGATCATCGAGGTTGCCCAAAGGTAATCAGGCCGGACGAGGAGTGCAGATGCGGATTCGCAATCAATGGAAGCTTGTAGCGGTGGCATTGGTCGCGATAGGAGTTGCAGCTGGCTGCGGCGGTGGCGATTCTGAATCTGGCGGGATCGGGGGAAGGGTCGAGATTGATGGATCGAGCACGGTTGCTCCACTCACGATTCTCGCGGCGGAGGAGTACCAGATAGTCAACAACGACGCGCGCATCACTGTGGGGATCTCCGGTACCGGAGGCGGTTTCGAGCGCTTCTGTCGCGGTGAGACCGATCTCTCGAATGCGTCACGGCCGATCAGGGACGAAGAAGCCGCGGAATGCGCCAGCAATGGCATCGAGTTGGTCGAGTTCCGGATCGCGACGGACGCGCTCACAGTGGTCGTCAATCCGGAGAACGACTGGGTTGATTGCCTGACGATCGATCAGCTTGTCACCATCTGGGCGCCAGAGTCCGAAGGGACGGTCGGCAGCTGGCTAGATGTCGACCCGAGCTTTCCGGATGAGAAGTTGACGTTGGCCGGTCCCGGCACCGATTCAGGAACGTTCGACTACTTCACCGAAGTTGTCAACGGTGTCGGTGGCGCGAGTCGAGCCGACTACACGGCGTCAGAGGATGACAACGTGATCGTCCAGTCAGTCGAAGGAGCCGTAGGCGGAACGGGCTACTTCGGGTTCCCGTACTTCGCCGCCAACCCTGACGTTCTGAAGGCCATATCGATCGACGGCGGCGCCGGCTGCGTCGCTCCAAGCATCGACACGGCCCTCACCGGCGAGTACTCACCGCTCTCGCGGCCGCTGTTCCTCTACGCGAGCGTCGAGTCTCTCCAGATGCCGGTGGTGCAGGAGTTCATGCGCTTCTATCTCGAGAACGAGGTCGAGCTTGCCGAGGTTGCGCTCTACGTGCCCCTCTCAGAGGCCCAGTTGGGGCAGGCGTTTGCAACGCTTGAGCAGGCTCTGTCTTAGGCTTGGCAAACCGCGGCTTGGCGCCCGTGCGTCCTCGATCTGATGCCGCCCATCGGGTGGGTAGATCGGCGCTAGTGCTACTTGATTGCGTCCATCGCGGGCTAGCGCGGCGGCTGT
>JAUXJK010000265.1 GCA_030624785.1 Actinomycetes bacterium | reverse complement strand
TCGTCGGGCCCGAGCGCCAGCCCTGCTGCGGCAGCGACCGCCTCCTGGCCGTGCCCCGTGTAGTAGCTCCCCGAAATGCGACCCTGCCGATAGAGGTTCATCGTGCGATCCTCGATGGTTCGCTGCAAGAGGCAGAGATGCAGGAGCTCGAGGCGCAGGGACTGCGGCACGGTAGCGGCATCGACGCAGGGCGGGGTACCGGACGTTGTCGCGTCGGGCGGTGAACCGGGCTTCGGTGTCGAGGTCTCGTCGCTCATGGGTGTCCTAGTACTCCAGCAGATCGCATAGTGCCGCTGTTGTTGATTCGACGCTCGGCAGGTAGGCATCTTCAAGCTCTGGGGCGAATGGAACGGGCGCATCGACGGGTGCGTGAAGAGCGGGGGGAGCGTCGAGCAACTCAAACGCGTGTCGAGCAACGAGTGACAGTATGTGCCCAGCTGCGCCGAGCGAACGCGAGGCCTCCTGGAGTACGAGCACGCGCGAGGTCTTCGCGATTGACTCGAGAATCGCGGTCTCATCGAGCGGCCACAGCGTGCGCAGGTCGACGATCTCGATGCTGTCGACGAGGTTGGCGCTTGCTCGCAGCGCGAGATCCACGCCGGCGCCGTAGGTGATCACCGTCGCGTCGGATCCTGGCTGGGCGATGGCAGCTCGGCCGAGTGGTGTTCGTGTCGCTCGAGCGGGCTCTTCCCCCTTCAGTCGCCGGTAGAGACCTTTGTGCTCGAAGTAGATGACCGGATCGTCATCTTCCACGGCTGCGCGCAAGAGGCCGTAGGCGTCCGCGACGGTGCCGGGAGCCACGACCTTGAGGCCAGCTGTGCCAACGAACCATCCTTCGGGACAGGATGAGTGGAATGGGCCTCCGCGAACGCCACCACCAAATGGCGCTCGAATGACAACCGGAAAGCGAATGCCGCTGCGCCAGTGCGTTTTTGCTGCGACTGTGACGATTGGATCGAAACACGTCGCGATGAAGTCGGCGAACTGAAGCTCGACGATTGGACGCTCGCCCATCCACGCCGCGCCCAGAGCAGCCCCTACAAACCCTTCCTCGGAGATCGGCGTGTCGATGACGCGATCGGTGCCGAACTCGTCAGCCAGGCCTTTCGTGACGCCGAAGGGGCCACCGAAGTGGCCAATGTCCTCGCCGAGCATGAAGACGCGCTCGTCGTCGCGCATCGCGTCAGCGAGAGCGCCCCGGATCGCGTCAAGGTACGTGACGGTGCTCATGCGACGGTCACCTTAGCCGAGCGCAATCGACTGTAGGCTCCCCGCGCGCAGACAAGGAGGACGACATGACGAACGCTAAGCCGCACCGACTTCGAACAGCCGATCAATATCTCGCCGGGCTTCGTGACGAGCGAGAGGTCTACTACCAGGGCGAGCGAGTGGATGACGTTACCGATCACCCGGAACTCGGCATCGTTTCGCGCCACGCGGCTCTTGACTTCCAGTTCGCCGAGGAGCCTGGAAACGCCGAGCTGGCGGTGACGGACGGCTACTCCACGTATTACCAGCTCCCTCGCGATGGGCACGATCTACGCCGCCGTTCGTCGTTGATCGAAGCTGCCACCGCCTATGGGAAGACGCTCGTTCTGCTGATCAAAGAGATCGGAACTGACGCGCTCGTGGCTCTCCACCGCGTGTGTCACGACACGGACTATGCGGACAACGTCCAGATGTTCTATGAGGCGTGCCGCGACGGCGACCTGTCGCTGGCGGTCGCGCAAACTGATGTCAAGGGCGATCGGTCGAAGGGGCCAAGCGGTCAGGTCGATCCGGACATGTACGTACGGGTGGTCGAGCGGCGTAGCGACGGCGTGGTCGTGCGGGGCGCCAAGGTTCATACCTCGTACACGCCAAACGTCGACGAGGTGATCGTGCTCCCGACCCGAGCGATGCAGGAAGGGGAGGAGGACTGGGCGATCGCCTTCGCGGTTCCGGTTGCAACCCCAGGGCTCAAGCTGCTGTGCTCGGACTACCTGCAGTCGGACAACGATCCGTGGACTCGACCGATCTCCTCGCAACACAAGATGGTCGAGACGCTGACCGTTTTCGACGACGTGTTCGTGCCCAACGAGCGGATATTTCTCGATGGCGACACCCGCAAGGCGGGTGAGTTGGCGCTCGCATTCGTCGAACACCACCGATTCACCGCCGTTTCCTACAAGCTGCCGCTCGTCGATGCCCTTGTTGGCCTGGCAGGTCTACTGGCTGAGGCCAACGGCATCGCGCGCGCGTCGCACGTGCGCGACAAGCTCGTCTCCCTGATCGGATACGCCGAGACTGTCCGTGGCCTGACGCATCTCGCGGCCGATCGATTTCGCATCGACGAGCGAACGGGCACGGCATTTCCGGATCCTCTAACAACCAACCTCGCAAAATGGACGTTTGCCCGCGATTACCACGACGCTGTTGAGCACGTGATCGATATCGCAGGTGGTCTGCTCGTGACCGGACCGGGAGGCGCAGACTGGCGTAGCGACGAGTTGCGGCCCTACCTCGAGAAGTACTTCGTCGGGGCAACGCCCGCCGCCGAGCGGCTCGCCGTCATGAACGTCGCAAGCGATCTTCTCGCCCGCGAGTATGCGGGCTACCAGAGCGTTCTGGCCGTGCACGCGGAAGGCTCCCTCGAGGCCGAGAAGATGATGATCTATCGCTCCTACGATCCAACGGACGCAGTCGCGTTCGTCAAGCAGTTGGCCGGCATCGAGTAGGCGAGCGCCTGCGCGCCTACCGGACCTACGTCGCACGCACGCACGCCGTGCCGCGCCGCAGCCCCGGCCGCCCTAGCGCGTCTGAGGAAAGCCGAGGTCAACCTTGCTGGTTGCCGGATCTGGCCAGCGGCTGGTGACGACCTTGCCCCGCGTGTAGAAGTGGATGCTGTCAGGGCCGTAGGCGTGCGAGTCGCCAAACAGAGACGCCTTCCAGCCGCCGAATGAGTAGTAGGCAACAGGAACTGGGATCGGCACGTTGATGCCGACCATGCCCGCGTTGACTTCGAACTGGAACTGGCGCGCGACCCCGCCGTCGCGGGTGAAGATCGCGGCTCCGTTGCCGTACGGGTTGTCATTGATCAGCTCGACGGCTTCGTCGTAGGTCTTGGCGCGGACGACTGAGAGCACGGGGCCGAAGATCTCGTCGCGATAGCAGTCCATCTCGGGCGTGACGTTGTCGATGAGTGAGGCGCCGAGGAAGAAGCCGTCCTCGTTGACAGCAAGGTCGCGGCCGTCAGCCACGACCGTTGCACCCTGTTCTGTGCTCCTGTCAATGTAGGAAGCAACCTTGTCGCGGTGCTCGCGTGTGATGAGCGGGCCCATTTCTGAGTCAGGCTCGATGCCGGGGCCGACCTTCACATCGGGTAGTCGCGCTTGGATAGCTTCGATCAACGCGTCGGCGACCTCGCCGACGGCTACAACGGCCGAGATTGCCATGCAGCGCTCACCGGCCGAGCCGTAGGCGGCGCCGACGGCCGCGTCTGCCGCCATATCGATATCTGCATCCGGCAGGACGATCATGTGATTCTTCGCGCCGCCCAGCGCCTGTACCCGTTTGCCGTGACTCGTTCCCGTTGCGTAGATGTACTGGGCGATCGGCGTCGAGCCGACGAACGACACTGCTTCCACGTCGGGATGCTCGAGCAGGCCGTCGACTGCGACTTTGTCGCCGTTGAGGACGGTGAACACGCCGTCGGGTACGCCGGCTTCCTTGAGAAGTTCAGCAACGAATAGTGAAGCGCTTGGATCCTTCTCGGACGGTTTGAGGATGAAACAGTTTCCGCAGGCGAGGGCCGGCGCCCACATCCACATGGGCACCATCGCCGGGAAGTTG
>JAUXJK010000097.1 GCA_030624785.1 Actinomycetes bacterium | reverse complement strand
GGTCGTCCGCTCGCAGTGACAAACTTTGCACCAAACTTTGCACCAAACTCAGCGCATCTCGCAGCACTTCAGCACCGCTCAAACCCCCTAACCGCAGGGGTTCTTGCCCCAGCGAATGCCTAGGTTGAAATCATCTTCTTCTCGACGCCGACGCCTGCCTCGACTGCACGCTCATACTCAAGCGGGACGGTCGCCGAGTCCTGGAGCGCAATACCGGTCGAGTCGAAGACCGTGATCTGTTCATCCGATTCGCGGCCGGCGAGCTCGCCGCAGATCACCTTGCCGATCTCGCCAGCTAGATCGTCCTCGGTGATCTGACCCTCTGAGAGGGGCACGTTGATCTCTCCGTCTTCGCGGCACTGACGGATGTCGTCGACGAAGACGCGGGCGCGTTGAAGCGTCGCCGGGTGGAGTTCCTGTTCGCCTTTCAGATCGGCTCCGAGAGCCGCCAGATGGGTACCGGGATCGACCCACGCGTCATCAACGATCCAGCCCCGTGCGTGGGTGCCTGTGACGATGACATCCGCCCCGCGCACGGTTTGCTCAAGGTCGGTTGAGCCGACGATCTTCAGATGCGGATACTTGCCGCTCTCGCTCGCGAGAAAGCGATCCACCGAGTCCTGCGTGCGGCTCCAGATGCGCACCTCTTCCCAGGCAAAGATCGCGTCGCATGTCGCGAGAGCACCCACACCCACACTCCCCGTTCCCGCGATCGTGAGCACCTTCGAGTCCTTGCGCGCAAGCCACTTGGCAGAGACCGCAGCCGACGCGCCCGTGCGCATCAATGTGTGAAACGATCCATCGCAGATCGCGAGGGGGAACCCGGTCTCCGGATGCGTGTAGATGAGGATCGAAAACACAGCGGGCAACTCGTACTTCGCATTGTCCTCACGGATGGAGACCCACTTGCAGGCAGCAGCTTCCGGCTCCTCGATGTAGGAGGGCATGACCTCCCACTCGCCCTGGTACTTGTCGAGGACGATGTGCCCCTTGGGCTCCATGTACACCCGGCCGAGACCGTGCATGCGGAACGCGTGCTCGACGCGATCGTTGTATTCGGCTGGCGTGAGCAGCCCCATCATGTCTGTCCGACTCAGAATCAGCGTCTTGCGGTTTCGCCAGCTCTCCACGGGAGTTCCTTTCCGTTGATGGGTCGGGCGATTCTAGAACGCCGCAGACGGGTCCAACTCGCGGACTTTCGCCCGATCAATCAGAGAGAGCTGAGCGTACGGCTCGCAGGGTGACGCGACCCGCTGTTCGAAGCTTCCAGGTCTTGAGCCGATTCGCGGTGTCGCAGGCCCGATGCCAGCAGGCCTGATCGAAGCGGTACTGAAGCCACGCAGCAGGAACTCCGGCGCGCGTGAGCTCGGCGTGATCAGAGACTCCGGAGTCGGGCTCGTACATGGCCTTCCGACCTGTGGAACGAATCGCGTTGAGGAGTTGCGTCGCCGACGCGTTGGCTGAATCCTCGATGCCTCGTACCGCGAGCCTGCCCCCAACGCCCACCATGTCGAGCGACACCGCCAGGCGCACTCTCTTCTTGACCGAGGGCTCAAGTGCGCGAGCAAGGCGTGCCGACCCGAGATGAATCGGTGATCCCGACTCGACGCGCTCCTCGGCACCGACGGCGGCGAGCAGCAACCCACGCTCGCCGCGCAAGGCGCGCGCAAGCTCGAGCATCACTGCCACGCCGGAACCGTTGTCGTTGGCGGCGGGGCCGGCGCCTACGCCGTCGAGGTGGGCAACCACGATCACGCGAAGCGGTCCTTGCGAGCGGGCGATGATGTTCCGCGAACGGCCGCCCTCTGGCAGAGACACGGCCTGCTTGCGCACGCGATAGCCGAGCTCTCCGAACGCGTCTGCGACGACGTCGCCGGCCAGGCGCTCAGCCCGCGAGCCCGCGACCCGAGGGCCAAACGCGGCGATCTCGGCGGCGAACGCCTTGGCGCGCTTGCCCGAGATCGCGGCCCTCGCCTCCTCGTCGCTAAGAGCTGCGGCGAGGAGAACCGTTGTGAGGCCAGCGATCAGCGCTACACGAGCCGTCATTCTCTCCAGCATGCCGTAGCTGGCTCCCACCTGCCCGTTCAGCCCGCGCGCCTGACCCAATGGGCGGTCACCCGCATCGCTACGCTCTTCAAGGGTTCGCGGCGCCGTCCACACCTCGGGAACCGCGCGCCGCTCCAGCCACGATGGGCCACAGCCACGACCATCACCGCACCGAGAGTCGCCGGGCTCTGCGCTGGGCTCTCGCGATAACCGCGAGCTACACAGTCGTCGAGGTCGTCGGCGGCCTTCTCACCGGAAGCCTGGCGCTCCTTGCCGACGCTGCGCATATGCTTTCTGACAACGTCTCGCTCGGCCTTGCTCTATTTGCGCTGTGGCTCGCGAGCAGACCGGCGACGCATGACAAGAGCTTCGGTTATCGGCGTGCGGAGATCCTCGCTGCCCTTGCCAACGGCGTCACGCTCGTGGCACTCTCGATCTGGATCTTCGTCGAGGCGGGAAGGCGTTTCAGCAGCCCGGAGGAAGTCTTGGGCGGCTGGATGCTCGGCATCGCCGTGATCGGGCTCGCGGTCAATCTCGGCGCCGCTGCCATTCTGTCGAGCGGTCGCGGACACAGCCTCAACGTCGACGCGGCGTTCAGGCACGTCGTGGCCGATGTGCTCGGATCGATCGGGGTCATCGCGGCCGGCGTGATCATCGTCACGACCGGGTGGGAGCAAGCGGACACAATCGTCAGCGTCGTGATCGGCGTTCTGGTTCTCGCGAGCTCCTGGACGATCTTGCGAGATGCGACACGCATCCTTCTCGAGGCGACTCCGGCGGACCTGGACGCCTCTGAGATCGGGCGTCGTCTCAGCGAGCACGCCGGCGTTCGCAACGTTCACGACCTCCACATCTGGACGATCACATCGGGGTTTCCGGCACTCTCAGCCCACGTTCTCGTTGGACCGGGTGAGGACTGCCATGCGCGTCGCGCCGAGCTCGAAGCGCTTCTGCATGAGGGCTTCGGCATCGACCACACCACGTTGCAGGTCGACCACACCCGACCCGAGCTCATCGACGTTGACGCCGTGCGCGGGCGGCGAAACGACGACACGAAGGATCAGAGCGGCACTGATCGATAGGCGCGCGCGGAGGCTAGGGCGCGAGGAAGCTAGGACCGCTCGCCGACTGTGCCGCGCTAAGGCGAGCGAAGTGTGACCCCGCCGTCGACGACGAGCATCTCGCCCGTGATCCAACGCGCCCGCTCGGACGCCAGGAACACCACGGCGTTCCCCACATCCCAACCAGTGCCTTCAAGACCGAGCACCGAGGACGTTCGCCGGGCCTCTCGCTCCTCCTCGTCAAGGCCCATCTCCTGCACCATCGGCGTGTACACCGGGCCGGGCGCAACACAGTTGACACGAATTCCGTCGCTGCCGTGATCGACCGCCATCGCCTTTGTGAGTGCGATGACAGCGCCCTTCGACGTCGAGTACGCAGTCAGGCCGCGAGGGCGCAGCGCCGCGATCGACGCAACGTTGACGATGGCTCCCCCACCTCCCGCACTCATGGCCGGAATCGCGTGTTTCGCAGTGAGAGCCATTGACGTGACGTTGACGCTCAGGATGTGCTCCCAGCTCTCCGGCGTCTCGTCCAAGACCGACCCGCGGCTGGCGATGCCGACGTTGTTGTCCAGAACGTCAAGCCGCCCCCAGCGCTCGAGCGCGATCGCGACCATGCGAGCGCAGTCGTCTTCGCTGGTCACGTCGGCGACCTGCGCAACTGCCTCACCACCAGCTTCACTCACCATACGAACCGTGGCCTCGGCAGCCTCCAAGTCAGTGTCCACCGCGAGCACGCTGGCGCCCGCCCGGGCAAGCAACACGGCCGCAGCGCGACCGTTACCGATGCCGCCGCTACGACTACCGGCACCAGTAACGATCGCGACCTTGTCGCGCAGACCGAGCTCGAACGGATCGCTCAAGTCGACCTCCTCGCTCCGTCTATGCGACCGATTCGAGGAACGCGATGCCCTCGCCGCTGGTCGCGGAACCCTCTTCGATCGACAGGATCGGGGTGACTGTGAAGTCGAGCCGGGGTGTCCACGGGGCCGTCGTACACGCGAGCGTGGCCGCGCTGTCGACCTCGATGATCGCGACTCCACCACGACCATCCGCCGTGCCATAGAAGCCCTTGAACTCGGCTTCTGCGGGTGGCTGCCAGGCAGCGAGCGTTCTCTTCGTGCGGCCTTCGCTTCGATCTCCGACCTGCCACGTCACGTGGAAAAAGCACGGTTGTTCCTTTCGATTGCCGAGCGATATCGTATGACATCGAAGCCCCATAAGATGGCGGCCCGTGAACGTTCTTACGCCCAGCACCCTCGATGAGGCGCTTCGACACAGAGCCGAGTTTCCAGACGCGCTGCCGATCCAGGGCGGAACAGACGTCATGGTCGACGTCAACTTCGACCGCGCCCGTCCCGAGACGGTCATCAACCTGAACCGCGTCGAGGAGCTGCAAGGTTGGCGCCGCGACAACGGGTCACTCTGGCTCGGCGCAGCTCTCTCCTACACCGATGTGATCACGTCGGAGCTCGCGTCGGTCGTTCCGGCGCTGGCCGAGGCCTCGCGCACGGTGGGGTCACCGCCGATCCGCAACCGCGGAACAATCGGTGGAAACGTTGCAACGGCGTCACCGGCCGGTGACGCACTGCCACCGCGACTAGTCGAAGGCGCAGAAGTACTACTCGCAAGCACGCGCGCGCAGCGACGTCTTCCACTCGCGGATTTCCTCGTCGGGCCGAAAACCAACGCGCTCGCATCCGACGAGCTCATCGTTGGCGTGCGCCTCACGCCATGTGGGCAGCCACAGACCTTCATGAAGGTCGGCCCGCGCAACGCGATGGTGATTGCCATCTGTTCAATCGCCCTGGTAGCCGATCGCGAGCGCGACGAGCTGCGGGCGGCCTTCGGATCTGCTGGCCCCGTGGCCGGGCTCATCACCGCACCGCTGAGCGAGCGGTCAACCTTCGCCGAGGCCGTCAGCAATGCGGCAAGCCCGATCGACGACGTGCGCGGAACGGCCACGTATCGACGGCACGCCCTTCGGGTTCTGGTCGGGCGCGCGATGGATCGGTGTCTGGGATGAAGGTCACCCTCACGGTCAACGACTAAAAACCCGCGGCGACAATCTGGCCCGGTGAAAGCTTGCTCGCGATGCTTCGCGATCGACTGGGGCTCCCGGGCTCCAAGAACGCCTGCGAGCAGGGCGAATGCGGCTCGTGCGCAGTTCTGCTTGACGACGAGCTCGTGTGCTCTTGCCTCGTCTTGGCGGCGCAGAGCGAAGGCCGCTCCGTCGTTACCGTCGAAGGTCTACGAAACGGCGACATCTTGCATCCAGTTCAACAGGCTTTCATCGACGCAGGGGCCGTGCAGTGCGGCTTCTGCACCCCGGGTCTGATCGTTGCCGCCGTCGACCTCCTCAGGCACCAGCCTGACCCTTCGGAAGACGAGATTCGCGAAGCGCTGGCCGGCAACCTCTGCCGCTGCACGGGCTACGCGAAGATCATCGACGCCGTCAAGTTAGCCGCCACGGCTGGCGGAGGCTCGACATGAGCACGCCTCCGACCCGCGAGCTCGACCCGACACGCCTCGGCGACACGGTTCAGCGATCTGACGGCGTTCCCAAGGTAACCGGAGACTTCGCCTACGCGAGCGATCTCGACGTCGCGGGCATGCTCTACGGCGCCACCGTCCGTAGCCCGCATGCGCACGCCCGCATCGTCTCGATCGACATCACGGGAGCGCTCGCCATGAGCGGTGTTCATGCCGCGCTCACGCATGAGGACGTACCCGGCAAGCAGACCTACGGCCTCGAGTTTCAGGATCAACCCGTGCTCGCATCGGATCGCGTTCGCTACTTCGGCGAGGCCGTAGCTGTCGTCGCAGCCGACAATCTCGAACAAGCACGCCGAGCAGCTGCCGCAGTACGCGTCGCCTACGAACCGCTCGCGGTCGTCAGCGATATGGAGCAGGCGCTCGAACAGGAGCCGATCCACGAGAGCTCCCCCACCGCAGGCCATGGCTACATCGAGGATCCACGGCCCAACGTGGTGCGGCATCTCGTCATCACGCGCGGCGACCCCGCGACCGAAGCAGACGTGAAGGTCGAGGGCTACTACGAGGTCGGCATCCAGGACCAGGCGTTTCTGGGGCCCGAGGGAGGCGTCGCGATCCCCGACGGCTCTGGTGGCGTCGACATCCACGTGGCGACACAGTGGCTACACGCCGACCTGGGACAGATCGCGCCGTGTCTCGATAAGACACCGGACGACGTGCGCCTTCATCTCGCCGGCATCGGCGGAGCGTTCGGCGGACGCGAAGACCTCTCCGTACAGATTCACGCGGCCATGCTCGCCTTGCACACGGACCGCGCCGTACGAGTGGTCTACGACCGTGAACAGTCATTCGTCGGACACCCGCACCGGCACCCGGCTCGCATCTGGATGACCCATCAGGCGACGCACGACGGCGAGTTGGTCTCCGTGCACGCCAGGATCCTGTTGGACGGTGGTGCCTACGCATCGACGACGGCAGCCGTAGCCGCGAACGCCGCCTGTTTCGCACCGGGGCCCTACCGAGTTCCGAACGCGTCGATCGAGTGCACGGGCGTCTATACGAACAATCCGCCGTGCGGAGCGATGAGAGGTTTCGGCGCGGTGCAGACGTGCTTCGCGGCCGAGGCGCAGATGGACAAGCTTGCGGCTGCGCTCGACATCGATCCCATCGAGCTTCGTCTACTCAACGCGCTGGGCCCCGGCGATGAGCTTCTCACGGGGCAAGTAATCACCGGCTCGCTCCCCGTTGCCGAGGTGATCCGGCGAGCCGCCGCCATTCCGGTGCCCGCACCCGAGGAGCTACCCCGCAACGTATTGCGGCTGCCCGGCGGCTCCGGCAACACCACCAGAGGGGAAGGCGTCAAGCGTGGAGTCGGCTTCGCCGTCGGCTTCAAGAACATGTGCTTCTCGGAGGGCTTCGACGACTACACGGCCGCGCGCGTGCAGCTGCGAGACGACGGCAGCGCCGTACTTCATTGCGCGGTCACAGACGTCGGCCAGGGAGCCGTCGACGTCGTGCTGCGCGTCGCCCGACACGAGCTCAGAACCGATGACGTGGTCCTCGCGCCACCATCGACTGTCGGTGTCGACTCAGCCGGTAGCTCCTCGGCTTCGAGGCTGACCTGGATGTCGGCCGGCGCGGTGCAGCTTGCGTGCCAGGCCGCACTCGCGGAACGTGAACGCACGGGCAACGCAGAGGTCGACGTGGAGCGCATCTACCGGCATGTTGAGACCCACCCGCTCGACGCAGCGACAGGTCAGATCACCGGCGAGCGAGCCCACGTTGCCTTCGCAGTC
>JAUXJK010000036.1 GCA_030624785.1 Actinomycetes bacterium | reverse complement strand
TCGAACTCTCCAAGAAGTCGTACCTGTTCATCGCCAAGCTTCCGCGGTATTCGAACGTTCACAAGAATGTGCTGGTCTCCACGCCCCCGCCCCTGAAGGACAGGCATGCCTTTGTCCCTCAGAACCCTCACGGTGCCGGGTTGGGTGCCTGGCTCGAGCTCGAACTCCAGGTCGCCCTCCAAAGTAGGGACCGAGATAGTCGCGCCCAACGTCGCTTCGACCATCGAAACGTCAACGCGGGTCATCAGGTCGTCACCCTGCCTGACGAAGCTTGGATCGTCCGCAACGTGGACGTGTACGAACAGATCACCTGGGGTCTCACCCGCACCGCCAGTGTGACCGCGTCCCGAGAGTCGGATGCGTTGTCCGTCATGAATCCCAGCAGGCACGTCGACGTCCAGCCTGCGCTCTCCCTCGACCCGCCCGTCGCCATCGCATTTTGTGCATGGATCCGTCACAACCTTGCCACCGCCACTGCATTGCGGGCAGACCTGTTGGCGCACGACGCGCCCGAGAACGCTCTGCGCGACGGCCTGTACTCGCCCCATTCCGTTGCACGTTGGACAGACCGAGGTGTCTGAACCGGGCTCGGAACCGCTGCCGATACATCGACCGCACTCCTCGGCGACCGCGTAGTGAACTCGAGTTGCAAGCCCGTCGGCGGCCTCGGCGAGCGTCAACTCGACCTCCACCAGGATGTCGGCTCCCCGACGGGATCTCCCTCCGCCAAACAGGTCGCCGAAGATGTCACCGCCAAAGAAGCTCGAGACGAACGAGCCGAGATCATCAGCGTTTCCTGCCCCGGAGCGATAGCCGCTCTGTTTCAGTCCGTCATGTCCATATCGGTCGTAGCGTTGGCGGGTCTCAGAGTTGGAGAGGACCTCGTATGCCTCCGCGACCTCACGGAACTTCTCTTCGGCGCCAGGGTCATCGGAAACGTCGGGATGCAGTTGTCTGGCTAGCGAACGAAATGTCCGCTTAAGTGTGTCGTCGTCAACGTCGCGGGATACGCCAAGCACCTCATAGAAATCACGTTTAGCTTGCATAATTGAGAACCGTTGTCACCCGGCTCGACCTCGTAGTCGGTCTGCTGGAGGTACGACGCGGGGACGACCCCGGTCAGTCGTCATAGACCTCTTGGGCGTACCCGGAGAGGGCGCGCGCCGCACTACGAACCACCCCGATGGCCGTTCCGTAGTCCATCCGGCTCGGGCCAACAACGCTGACTGTTCCGAGATTTCTATGCGCGAGCCCGTACGCGGCACCGACGATGCTGACTCCTTCAAGTTCGTGCTCCTCTAGCTCTCGCCCAACCCGAACGAAGGGACGTTTGGAGTCGAGCGTCTCACGCAACAGCTCAAGCACGTCCGTGCGTTCATCGAGCAGCTCGAGCAACCGGCGAGCGGCAAGAACATTGTCCCCGGAGAACGCTGGAATCATGTCTGCGGCTCCACCGAAGAACACCGATCTCTCGGTCCGCACCAACTCGTCGAAGGTCGGCTCGAGGATCGACAGAATCCGAGTCTCGCTGTCGTCGAGACCAGGCGCGTTGAAGGTCGAACGGATCAGGCGGGAACCGAGCCGCGCACCGCTAAGGCAGTCGTTCAGGTATTCGGCGACGGCTTCCATGAGCCCGCGTTCGACCGCCTGCGAAAGCTGCAATACCTTCTTGAGGACCTCGCCTGCAGCCGTGATCACAACCAAGACGATGGAGTCTGGTTGGAGCTGAATGAGCTCGACATGACGTACCACAGTTGTCTCAACTCGTGGAGCGCTCGTCACGGCCAGCAGATGCGTGAGCTCCGCGACCGCCTCAGTCGTGAGCTGAAGCGCCGTATGGACCTCCTGCCGGAGTTCGGACAGATCGAGATCGAGGTCGGTGGTCGGCCCGTTGGACGATTCAATGAGACGACCGGCGTAGTAGCGGTAGCCGTCCTCGGTTGGAAGGCGTCCGGCCGAGGTGTGCGGGTGAGTCAACAGGCCCAGGGTTTCTAGCTCGGCGAGGTCGTTGCGAATCGTCGACGCCGAAACCGAAAGTCCTGATCGTGCGGCGAGGAATTTGGACCCCACCGGAGTGTTGGTCGCGATGTGCTCGTCAACAACGAGTCGAAGAACAGTTTCTTGCCGTTCGGAGAGCGCAATGTCCATCGCCCTAAGAGTACCTCGGTCACCTGCGGGTGGCACTGTGCGAACCGCCGAGTTCGCCGGACTCGCCCAGCACCTCAATAGTTACCGCGTTCCCGAGGAGACGACCTCGAGGTGTGAGACGAATCGATCGACCGTCCCGTTCAACAAGGCCACGCGTCGCCATGCGCTCGACACCTTGTGGATCCAACACGTCAGAGAACACATCCTCCTCGAGAAAGTCGTCGAGCCTCAGACAAAGCATGGCGCGCTCCCACATCCGTAAGCGCGCATCGACATGCTCGTTCGAGCGCGCTGGCGCATCCCCACCGAGAACCGCTGATACGTAACCGCTGACGCTCGCAGCGTTCTTCCAGCGCTGCTCGCCGACCGTTGATACCGCGCCCACGCCGAGTCCCAGGTAGTCCTTTCCTCGCCAGTAGGCCAGATTGTGATCCGATCGGAGATCACGCGCATCTCCTTCCTGCGTCAGGCAGAAGTTGGCGGTCTCATACCAGCGATACCCGCCCGCCTGCAATCCTTGGGTGGCCAGCTCCATGTAGTTCTCGAGCTGATCAGACTGCCGAGTCAACTCGGCACCATACGCCATCGTGAATCGAGTTCCCGGTTTCGCCTCGAGCTCGTATACCGACACGTGCTCGGGTGCGAGCTCGAGTGCGACATGGACGTCATGCTCCAGCTGTTCCGTTCGCTGTCCGGGGATGCCGTAGATCAGATCGAGCGACAGATTTGCCATGCCAGCCTGTCGCAGCGTGGCAAACGCACCCCTCACGATCTCGGGAGTCGCCTGCCGCTCGAGCGTCGCCAGGAGCTCGGGCTCAAAGGTCTGTGCGCCGAGCGAGACGCGCGTAACCCCATGCGCGAGAAGCACCTCGCAAAGTTCAGGCGTGACCGTTTCTGGATTTGCTTCTACCGTTACCTCACGTCCTGGCGGCAACGAGCGAAGCAGTCGAGCAAGCGCCTTGGATTCCAGATAGGTCGGCGTCCCGCCGCCAAGGAACACCGTGTCAAGGGCGTCGCTCGTAAGCAGGTGTTCTTCGCGTCGGAGCTCGGCAAGCAGGGCATCGACATAGCCGGAGTGCTCCGACTGCCTGCCGACGGCTGTGACGAAGTCGCAGTAGCCGCAGTGATGGCGACAGAACGGAACGTGCACGTAGAGGTGCCGGACATCGCCGCGATCGGTGTCCGCATCCCCGACCGTATGCATGCGCGTCACTTTCCGTTTTCGTTGAGATTGAGAACGGCGAGGAACGCCTCTTGCGGAACCTCCACCGAACCAACCTGCCGCATGCGCTTCTTCCCAGCCTTCTGTTTCTCGATCAGCTTGCGCTTACGCGTGACGTCTCCGCCGTAACACTTGGAGAGCACGTCCTTGCGCTTGGCCTTGACTGTCTCGCGGGAGATGACGCGCGAGCCGATCGCGGCCTGAACAGGTACGTCGAACATCTGCCGTGGGATCTCTTTTCGCAGCCTTTCGACGAGCGCCTTGCCGCGCCCATATGCCCGATCCTTGTGCACGATCAGGCTGAGCGCATCCACCGTGTCTCCACCCAGGAGTACGTCGAGCCGGACAAGCTCGCCTTCCTGAAAGCCGATCAGCTCGTAGTCGAAGCTCGCGTAGCCGCGAGTGCGACTTTTAAGCTGGTCGTAGAAGTCGAACACTATCTCCGCGAGCGGCAGATCGTACGTGAGAAGCACCCGCTCTTCGCTGAGATATTCCATGTGTCCGAAGGTGCCGCGTCGGTCCTGCGCCAACTCCATCATCGAGCCGACGTACTCCTTCGGAACGATGATCGTTGCTCGAATGTATGGCTCCTCGATCGAGAGCGCGTCCAGGGGCATGTCGGTCGGCTTGTGCACCTCGACCTTCTCACCGGTCTTCGTTGTGGCCACGTAGGCGACCGTTGGCGCGGTGACGATCAGATCGAGATCCGATTCGCGCTCGAGTCGTTCGCGGACAATCTCGAGGTGTAGCAATCCCAGGAAACCACACCTGAAACCGAACCCAAGTGCCGTTGAGGTCTCAGGTTCGAACGACAGCGCCGCGTCGTTGAGTTGCAGTCGCTCAAGCGCGTCGCGAAGTTCCGGGTAGTCGTCCGAGTCGGTCGGGAACAGGCCCGAGAAGACCATCGGCTTTACGTCCTTGTAGCCGGGCAGCGGTTCAGTGGCTGGACGCTCGACCGTTGTTAGCGTGTCGCCAACACGTAGCCGCCGCACGTCCTTGAGACCTGTGACGACGTAGCCCACCTCGCCCGCGGCGAGCGTTTCGCTCGCTGTTCGCTCAGGAGAGAAGAACCCGAGCTCCTCAGCCTCAAACGTCGTTTCCGCTGCCATTGCTCGCAGGCCAGCTCCGCTCTGAAAGACGCCGTCGACGACGCGTACGAATGCGATCACACCCCGGTACTGATCGTAGGAGGAGTCGAAGACCAACGCTCGCGCCGGAGCCGTCGGCTCACCGCTTGGCGGCGAAATGAGCTCGATGGCCGCGTCGAGAATTTCAGCGACACCCTCTCCGGTCTTCGCAGAGATGCGAATCACGCTGGACGCGTCGTCTCCGACGAGGTCGGCGACCTCGCTCGCGATCTCGTCTGGTCGCGCTTGCGGCAGATCGATCTTGTTCAAGACCGGCACGATCTCGAGATCGTTTTCGATCGCCAGGTAGGCGTTCGCCAGGGTCTGAGCCTCAACGCCCTGGGCAGCATCGACAACGAGCAGCGCGCCTTCACATGCTGCCAGCGAGCGCGACACCTCGTAGCTGAAGTCAACGTGCCCAGGTGTGTCGATCAGATTGAGCTGATGCCCTTTCCATTCAACGCGCACGGCCTGAGCTTTGATGGTGATTCCGCGCTCGCGCTCCAGCTCCATCGAGTCGAGCAGCTGATCGCGCATCTCACGTTTGCTCACCGTATGGGTCAGCTCAAGGATTCGATCGGCGAGCGTCGACTTGCCATGATCGATGTGCGCGATGATCGAGAAGTTGCGGATCCGCTCAAGACTCATGATTGTCCCTGTTCAGCGTCGAGCGAGACTACCGCGGTCACAAACGCGATCGGATACGAGGTCCTCGCCGGAGGACGCAGACAGATGCGTTGTGTATCGGACATTGTGAAGGGTTTCGTGAGCTCGGCCACCCGCCCAGGGTAGGCCTACCTACGTGCGCTCTCGACCTATCAACGATAGCAACGCGTTGAGCTCGCGAATCGCGAGGAGTCGGGCAAGCACAAGGTAGGCCAGGGTGCCGGCGAGCACCGCGGTACCGACCGAGACAATCTGTGCGCCGAGCGATCGGCCAATCGCATCGTCGATACCCTTCCATACGGCGTACGCGATTCCGGCGACAAGCGCAGACGCGACAACGATCTTTCCCAGAGGAACGAGAATCTCGCGAGCACCGAGCCGCCCGAGCTTCCCTCGCAGATACCACAGCAGCAGCGCCGTTCCCACGACGTTGACGATCGATGTCGCAAGGGGTATCCCCCAGATCCCCACGCTGAACAGCGCAGCGTCGAGAGCGAGGTTGAGGATCAAGACCGCGAGAGCGATCCACGTGGGAATCCACGGAGTCTGGAGGCTAAAAAACACTCGATTGAGCAGCAGCATCGTTCCGTTGAAGGTGAGTCCAAACGCAAATGCGGCCAGCGCACTCGCGACGATCGCTGTGTCGCTCGCGCGAAACTCGCCTCGCTCGTAGAGCAGCCTGACGATTGGCATGCTCAGAGCTGCAGCCAGCGCGCTTGCAGGGATGAGCAGAAACGCGATCTGACGGAGTCCGAGCGAGACCGTGTTTCGTAGCTCGTCTCGAGCGCCCCGGGCGGCCAGGCGCGACATGGTTGGAAAAAGAACGGCGGCAATCGCGACAGAGAAGATTCCCTGCGGGAGCATGTAGATCCGGAACGCCGCATCGATCGCACTCGGCGCGAGATTTCGGTCGACGAACCTCGCCGCGAAGAACGTGTCGACGAGCAGATTGACGTTGACGAGGCCAAGACTGATCGTCACCGGCAGCATGAGCTTGAACATCCGCAAGACAGCGGGATCGCGCAGGTCGAGGACCGCGCGAATGGATCCGTCAAGACGTCGGAGCCAGGGCACAGGGAGCAAGACCTGGAGCACCGTGCCGGCGAGCACCGCACCTGCGTAGAGGTAGAGCTTGTCCGTGTCGGATTCCAGAAACGGAACACCGATCACGAGCGCCGCAATGATCGCGATATTCCAGAGGATGGGCGCAAGTGCCGGCGCGGTGAAATGGTCGTAGCTGTGCAAGATCCCGACGATCACGCCAGAGATGCCGAGTAGAGCCACCGTCGGAAACATCACGCGTGAAAGCCCGATGACCAACGCCTCGTCCTGGCCGTCATAGCCGAATGGACGCATGATCAGAGGCGCGAGCAGAATGAACAGCGCGGTCAGGGCGGTGAGGCCCAGCGCCATGATCCAGAAGATGGTCGAGGCAACCCTCCACGCACGGGCCTTCTCGCCCTTCTCGAGTAGCTCAGAAAAAACGGGAACAAAGGCCGACGAGAGAGCCACATCTGCAACCAGAGCCCTAACGAGGTTCGGGACGTGAAAAGCGATCGTGAAAGCGTTGATCGATCCCTCGATTCCGAAGAATCGGCGCACGACAATCTCCCGAACCAGGCCCAGCGATCGCGAGCCCGCCGTCGCGGCGGCGAACACCGCAGTCGATCGGGCTAGACGAAGCGACGTTCCGCGACCCTCGTCTCGTGTCCCTGACGGGCCCTGAGGCGGATCATCGCTACCGTCGGAGGCCGGTGGAACCTCCCTGCTACCATCACTGCTCGGTATGCCGAACATCAAACAGCAGGTACGCCGCGTTGCGACGACTGAGCGAGAGCGGCTCGAGAATCTCCGCTGGCGCTCAACGACGAAGACGCTGCACCGTCGACTCCAGACCGCGGTCGAGGACGGCGACGCTGATCTGATCGCGACCGAGCATGGGGCCTACGTGCGCTGGATGGACAAGGCGGCCGCTCGAGGCGCCATTCATCCGAGCCGCGCCGCTCGCAAGAAATCTCAGGCAGCGAAACTTGTTGCCGGCGCCACTGCCGAGTAGACACCGCAGTCTCGCGCCTCCACTTCGCGCTACTAGCCACCACGACGCGATCCGGTGATCTCGAGGAGCGCACGCTCCAGCTGGAGTGCGCCGTTGAGCGGTGTACCGCCCTTGAGATCGAAGTCGAGCCGCGCGAGCGTAATTGCTGCGTTTTCGAGTTCTTCAGCCGAATAGTTCTCTGAAAACTGCGCCGCCTTCCGAGCCGGGAAGTCTTTGATGCCAAGTTCCTGCGCGATCTCACTCACCGAGCCGCCCATCTGAAGGATCCTCTTGGCAGAACGCACCTTCGAGGCCTGGCCGGCGACGCGTAGCGCCTGAACGAACGGTTCCTCCCCACTACCTTCGACCGAATCAAACGCCGTCGCGAGCGTGCCACTGCGATCGCGCACACCCCAGGCGTCGGTCAGCGCAAACGCCGACGCCTCTCTGGAATGAGCGACCAGCCGCTCCACTTCGTGCGTCCCGATCGGATCTCCGGCTGCCCACGTGACCAGCTTGGTGATCTCACTTTCGAGCATCAACGTGTCTTCGCCGACGAGCTCAACGAGTCGGTCGGCGGTTGCCCTATCGACGTTCGTGCCGAGGCTCTCGAACTGGGACAGAACCCAGGCCGCATGATCAAGCCGACGGCCTCGTGGCCGCGTGGGAACGTCGTAGCGGAGCACATCGCCCGCGCCTGCGCATGCCCTTGCCAACGCCCCGCCACGAGGTGGGTCGCCCACGAGAGCGAGCACTGCGTGCGGGGCCGGTTGTTGCAAGTAGTCGGCCACCGCAGTGACGTCGGCCTTCTTCCAACCGCCCATTCCGCGTACGACGACGAGTCTCTGCCCATCTCCGAACAGGCCCATGGCGTTCATATCGGCCACGGCATCAGCCCCCGCCGTCATGTCGCTTCCGGTGTCCCCGCTCAGCTCCTCGACCGACTCGCTGCCGAATCTGGCCCTGAGCCGTCGGACTGCCAGAGCGATTTTCGGACGGTCGCTGCCGGTGATCAGGTAGACGGGTTTGAGTTCCGAAGCCATCTAGCAAGCCTAGAGGCCACGTCGGCAGTCGCGCACGCTCTAGTCAGCGAGCCGCAGTACGCCCGTTTCGGCGGAGTTTGTCGTCTGTATCGCGATCGATAGGCCATCAGATGAGCTCAGAGTCAGGTCGCCGTCGCGGTCTGTCCGAAACACGGCCGTACCACTCGTGTCGAGCGCATCGAGCGTTGCGCTCGTCGGGTGGCCAAACGAGTTGTCGCGGCCAACTGAGATCAGAGCGACGGCCGGACCGATGCGCTGGAGTAGAGCCGGCAGACCTTCATCATTCGAGCCGTGGTGGGAGATCTTCAACACATCGATGTCACCGAGTGGCAGACCTTGCAAGATGTTCGATTCGGCATCGCCGGTAAGGAGAACATCGATCGCCCCATACGAGACTACGATGACCACGGATCGATCGTTCGGATCATCGCTGGGCGTGCCGGCTCCCATCGGCCAGAGGACCCGGAGCCGCAGATCTCCCGCCGCGAACTCCATGCCCGGACGCGCGACCGCGATTGGAACTTTCTGGGTACGCGCCAGCTCGAGCGCAGCCTCGTACTCACGGGACTCGACCTCGAGGGCCGGATCAACGAGTCGACCAACGTCGAAGCTCTCGAGTACCTCCACCGCGCCGCCAAGATGATCACGCTGCGGGTGGGTGAAGACCAGCAGGTCGAGCATCTCGACGCCCAGCCCACGCAGCCTCCGTGCAACGTGCGCTTCCGGCGTCCCCTGGTCCACGAGCACATTGGCTCCAGGTCCTTGAACCAGAATCGCGTCGCCCTGCCCCACATCGAGAACAGTGATTCGAAGCCCGTCGGGAGCGGGCCCAAGCGGCGCCTGCCCTGGACGGGCGACCACCCAGACAAGCGCCATCACGCTGCACAGGACAGCGGCGCCGACGAGCGCCTTGAGACGGCGCTCGGCTGACCCCAGCGTCAGCCATACGAATGGCGCGGCAGATCCCAGCGTTACCGCCAGGGCCCACCAGCCAGACTCGATCCGAGCAAACGGCGCCGACCCGACAGTCCGGGCACACCAGGAGAGGTAGTCAGCCAGATGTCCGTTGATCCATCCGATGCCCGCGGCCGCATCGGGGAGTGGTCTAGCAAGCAGCGACGTCAGCAGACCTAGTCCGAGCAAGGGGGCTACAACGGGCTCGGCCATCGCATTCGCCAGCACAGACCAGAGCGGAATCGCCCCGAACTGCAACCAGAGGATCGGAGCAGTCGCCAGCCCGCACCCACTCGCAACTGCCACGATAGACATCAGCTTCTTCGGCAGGTCTGCTACGGCGAGACTGCGTTCAAGCGCGGGGACGAGAACAAAGATCGCGGCAACCGCCGCGAACGACAGCTGAAAGCCCGGATCGAGCAGGCTGTATGGATTCCAACCGAGCAACACAACCGCACCGAGAATCAGGAAGTACCAACGATCGCGTGGCCTGGATGCGAGCCAGGCCAGGCACGCGAGCGTCCCGACAACGCCTGCGCGCGCAACCGAGGGTTGCCATCCGACCGCTCCTACATACGCGGCGATGGCCAGAATGGCGAGAAGTTGACCGGCAATCCTGGGAGCGCCGGCGATCCACGCGACCAACAGCGTGCCGGCCACGACGTACGCAACGTTCTGGCCAGATACCGCAAGTAGTTAGGTTGCTATCGTCCTTAACATGAACCTAGACGGGTACGTCCGTGTCAGCCGCGTCGCGGGTCGCTCCGGCGAGCAGTTCATCTCCCCGACCGACCAACGTCAGCGCATCGAGACTTACGCCCAGGCTCAGGGCCACAAGGTCGTGATGGTTCACGAGGATCTCGATCAGCCCGGCAGCAAGCTCGCACGGCCCGGCTTCCAGGCAGCTATCGAGCGGGTAGAGCGCGGGGAGTCCGACGGCATCGTTGTGGCTGCGCTCGACCGATTCGCCCGGTCAGTCATCGACGCCGCCACGGCTTTGAGGCGGCTCGAAGATGCGGGCGGCGTGTTGATCTCCGTGAAGGACAGCCTGGACACGTCCACGCCTGTCGGCAAGTTCGCCCGCACGATGATGCTCGCAATCGCAGAACTCGAACTTGACCGAGTTCGCGAGAACTGGAGCACCGCGCAAGCGCACGCTGTCGCCCGTGGCGTCCACGTCGCATCACGCACTCCCACCGGCTACCAGAAGCGTGACGACGGCAGACTCGAACCCGACCCGCTGGCGGCACCCGCCGTCGCTGAGGCGTTTCGTCGTCGCGGAGCCGGTGCCGGATGGGGTGAACTCGCGCACTACATGAACCAAGCGAAGGTTGTCGGCCCATATGGCAACGCGAACTGGACTGCCTCCGTAGTCACGCGCCTCGTGAAGAACCCCGTCTATCTCGGCCAGGCTCGATCCGGTGACCACGTGAACAACCAGGCCCACGAACCCATCGTGGCCAGGGCCGAATGGGAGGCCGCGCAATCGGTGAACGCGATCACTGTCGCGCCAGCGAAGAAGGGCGACGGTGCGCTACTCGCCGGACTCATCCGATGCACAGGATGCCGGTATCTGATGAAGCCAGACAAGATGAAGAATCGGGACGGCTCGCCGCTCAGTCTGTATCGATGCAGAGGCAGCAGCGCCGCTGGTCATTGCGAGAGCCAGGCCACCATCCTCGCCCACCTGATTGACCCGCATGTCGAGG